>JACPSU010000127.1 GCA_016193105.1 Deltaproteobacteria bacterium
ATTTCGGCTATCAGTACGATCTATATGAATTTTAACGATACCGAAATAGAATCTAAGAGCTACGTTGAATATAAAACTGGCAATCCCAACATTTTAAATTGTGGCGAAAAATAAAGGAGAGAACAGATGAAATATATTAAAGTTAGCCTTATTGTTGCCTTACTTCTCAGTGTTGGAAGTTTTAGCCAAAGTTATTCTGAGGAATCTTCTCAAGATTTGCCTGCAGTTCGTATTGAAGCAGAAGGAGTTCCTTTTCATTCCCTTATTATAAGAGTTGGAAGCCCGTTGTATAATTTCTTACGGGATATGGGCCGTTCTTTATCCTCAGGCTCTGATTCTACCTCTCCTTCTAATCTCACGGACCTTGGAAATCTACTTCTTAAAGTAGATAGTGAGTATAAAAATTTAGAGCCTAATTCATTTCTTATCCTTCTTAGCGGAACCCGATTTTTAAAAGGAGATATCTATATCCCCTTCTCTGGAACTAAAGCCAAATACTACCTTTATCGAGAAAGCCTGGGAATAGTTGAGCTTGCTGGAGAAACAATATCCAATAGTGCTATTCTGACCATAGGAAGAGCCGTGGCCCAACCGGTTGGAGCTACGCTATCTGCTATTTTAAGTGACGCCACTCTTGGACAAAGACTCGAAAATGATGTGCTTGCCATTTGGGAAAGTAGCCGAGCTCCAGTGTATGCTTTTTTGGATTTATTGAACAAAGCCAAAAATGTGGAAATCACCCGTTCTGCTAAAGCCGCAGTACGCATCCCTTTTGCCGTTGCAGATTTGGGACTGGTCATTGGCAATAAATTTTTGACCCTGCCATTTGATATTGGCAAAAGTGCTTTCGATAGTCTTGCAGACTCTCTGGGGGACCATTTTGCAGACGGATCAGATAATCGGGACCTTCTTTTGCTTCTAATCATGGGAGAGAAAGAGATTCAGCCAGACAGAACAGTGACTTTAACTGGGACAATAGAGGATCAAGGCCTCTTCTTTGGACGAGCAGGGAGTCATCGATTACAGGTCACTCTTAATAAAGACAATCGTACTCTTCCTCTTAGCATCAACATTCGATCTAAAGACATTCGTTTCATTGATCTGAATGAATATATTGGGAAAAGAGTGACTGTTCGTGCTCGCTTCTCTGCAGAAAAACGACTCGGGATGTGCTGTAATCTTGGTTATCTTTTGATGGTTGAAAATATTAACTTAGCCCCTCAAACACAAGAACAGGGAGGTAAATAAATATGAAAAAATTAACACTTCTTTTTGTTGGGCTCATGCTTTCAACAAATATCTATGCTGGAAACAAAGGCGAGTCTGATCAGGCATGCTTTAATCGGGTCATAAATCTTCTCCAACTTTCACCCGAATTTAGCAACATGTTTCCCCTTGAAGAACCCAGTCAAAATCAAGATAGGGAAGTTAAGTGTACAAGCACATCTACAAAATTTGGCCTTCTAAATCCTGGTCGAGAAAGAGGAGATCGCGTTTATTCTGGAAACACAAGAGCAGATATTGTCTTAGTTGTAAGGCCTCTTATCAACGGAATGCCTTTAGGAGGAACTCAAATCAATGTGCAGGTTGAAGGGATGACAGGCTCAGTAGTTGGAATTAAAAATTCTGATTTTTTTGAAGTCTCTAACTTAAGCTATACTAAATCATATCTGAGATCCAAGTAAGCTTTGTATCACCTACGGTAGAATTGACGAACCCTGCAGCGCATTTTGAAAGGCTTTAGATACGGCTGCAGAAACCACCTTATTCCAGTCAAAATTTTTATCGGCTAAATCACCATCTAGTCTAAAATCAAAGGCTAAATTGCCTTTGTGTTTTCTGGTTAACGCATCGAGCATCCCCCCTGCCAATCCCAAGGGGCCGAGCAAAGCAGCACCTCCAATGACACTCACAGCACTTTGCAACGGCGCATAATTAAAATTCTCAACTTTAATGCGATGGAAAGAACGAAGTTTTGTTCCGTAAAGTTTAAAATCAGAATTTAAATAGATAATCCCATCCTTAGGCGCCAGAGCAAAACGGTCTTGGAGCAAATCTTTCATGTTCATCAAAGCATAGTGGTTGAGCTGAAATTTTCCATCAAGGGTTTGCGTACGAATGCCGTAGGCTGCAGAAAAATCAAGACGCCCCTTTTCAGGAAAATCTGCTTGAAGTTCAATGGGCAAAGTAAAAGGATGAAACAGAGAAACTTTAATTGCAACTCTTGCTCGGTTTAAATGCACCAGAACTCTCTTCTTACGATCTTTAACTTTAAATTCTCGAACCGAAAATGATCTTCCCAAAATGGAATAGTACAGAGAACCTATGCGTATATCTAATTTTGTTACTTCAGAAAGTTCTTTTTCCAAAAGAGGCCTGACTAAATAAAGCCCCACATGTTTAAGTGTAAAATAGGCTCCAATGAGAATCGCAATAACGATCAACCCTATTCGCCACCATAAGGATTTCACAATTTAAGATTTTCTCTTTGTTTTTTTCTTCTGGCTTTGAGGAAGCTCAAAAATATGAAATCGATCGGCAAGCGGCCCCAATAAGTTTTCAATCATAGACTTCATCTTGGTGAGCTGGCTTTCAGACGTCTTCACGTGTAAAGGAAGAGCCTCTTTTCCCTTTGATTTCAATATCTTAGATGATTTTTGACGATTCTGTCCCTTCATATGTAATTACTCCTAACTATTTTATCGGCAAAAAAAAGGTTCTCTTGAGGGAAAAAATTGGATTTTAAAACTGACTATGATATGGGTTGACTCAGGAGGTGTCGTTATGAAAGTTCTTGAAAATCTTTCACTGGTTTTAGTTTTATTCTTTGCCTGGGTTTCATTGGCCCAAGCAGAGTCTTTTACTCTCACCCATGATCAATCTGGGAAAACCTTCACCTGTTCAGATGGTGTCGATGGCCCTAAAAATCCAGGATCAATCTCTACCTGTGTTAAAGGCGTAGGAGAAACCTGCACTAGAATTCATGGCTGGAATGATCCGCAATGTTATTCCGAAGCCAAGGAGTATTGCAAGGGAGCCTCTCCTTATCTCGGGCAATGTGTCTCTGAAACAGCTGATTACTGTGTCAAAGTCAGAGGATGGAGAGACAACAGTTGTTATACAGAGGCCAAAGAAGTGTGCAAAACACAAGGAAGCCCTAATAACGCGCGCATTAATAGTATAAAAAAATCGCCTCTTTTAAAGAGACACTAGTCCTTAAGTTTTTGAAGAAAATACGTATAGAAGCGGGCAGTAGCTTCCGCCGCGTGTTCGGGCGTAATCCCGCCGCCATGACCACCATCGATATCTTCGAAATATAAGAAGGGATGGCCTTGTTCTCCCATATAGAAAGCCATTTTCCGGGCATGTGCTGGATGGACACGATCATCTTTAGTTGAAGTTTCAAAAAAGATTTCGGGATACGTCACACCAGGTTTCACATTGTGATACGGCGAATAGGCAAAAAGAGAAGGTCGCATTTTGGGATCGTCCGGATCGCCGTACTCAGCCATCCAGCTGGCCCCAGCTAAAAGTGTATGATAGCGCATCATATCTAAAAGCGGCACATTACACATCACCGCACCAAAAAGATCTGGCCGTTGAACCGCCACCGCTCCCACTAAAAGACCACCATTGCTTCCTCCACGAATCCCTAAATGTTTGGGTGAGGTAATCCCTCTTGTCATTAAATCTTCGGCCACAGCAATAAAATCATCAAACGCTTTTTGGCGATTTTCTTTCATCGCCGCTTGGTGCCACGCAGGGCCAAACTCTCCTCCCCCTCGAATATTGGCCTGCACAAATACTCCACCCTGGCTTAACCACAGACGTTCTATTCGATCTGCGTAGTATGGGACTTCTGAAACCTCAAATCCCCCATACCCATAAAGATAGGTCGGGTTTTTGCCATTAAACTCCATCTCTTTGGCACGAACGATAAAATAAGGAACTTTGGTTCCATCGCGACTGGTCGCAAAAAATTGCTCTGTCACATATTTTTCAGGATCAAAACGGGGAGGCAAAGATTTCGCGAGGCGCAATTTCTTAGTCCGCGCATTATAAAGATAAAGTGTGTCCGGAGTTAAAAAATCCTCATAGTTCACGAATATCTGATGATGGTCTTTGCTACTACTCATGACAGAAATGGTTCCCATGGGGGGCAGAGGCACATCGTGCTGAATCCACCCCTTGGCCCCTCGATGCATTTGAATGAGACGCCCCCTCACATTATCTAGCACAGATACAAAGATATGATCTTTACTTCGAGAAACCCCATTGACAGTCATTGTAGCGGTAGGCTCAAACACCACTTCTACGTGAATGGAGCCTCCTTGAACAAATTCATCTAAATTGACATATAGGAGAGCCCCTTGTTTAAACGTTGTCCCTTCAAACACCCAATCAGATTTCAATGTAATTAAAAGATTCCCCTGAAACTGACGGTCTAAAGAGGCATCCGTAGGCAATGGAACACGAACTCTCTCACCCTTATCATTTATTAAAAAAATATCGCCTTCAAAAAAGTTATAGGCTTGAGTAAAAACAATCTATTTTTTCCCATCTTTTCTCTTTAAAACCCAAGCCCCCACACCCACATCTTCTTTTTTTCCTTCAAAAATAATAGAGGCATTTTTGAGAGGAGTCCCTCGCTTCCAAAGTTTAATGACTCTGGGATAACCAGAATCCGTGCGTTCGCTTTCTTCAAAGGCAGCTCCTACGATGAGCGTATCTTGATCGAGCCACGATACATCCGATTTGGATTCTGGAAGTTCAAAGCCTCCTGACACAAATTCTTTTTTCTCCAAATTAAACTCACGCACAAGGGTGGCATCTTTTCCGCCACCCGAAAGGAAAACCAAGGCATGCGTTTCATCACCTTCCAACCGATCCATCCCCTTATAAACCCAATTTTCTTTTTCTTGAGCTGACAAGGCATCGATATCTAAAACAATCTCCCAACGAGGATCCAAAGATAGATAGCGCCTAAGTGTTGTACGCCTTAAAATACCTTTGGGATTTTTTTCATCTTGCCAAAAATTATAGATAAATTTCCCATCAAACGATCCATACACAATTCGGTCTTTGGCGATTGAAAGCTCCAAGGCTTGTGCTTTAATTTGAGCAAATCTGGGATCTGCTTTTAAACGCTCTAAAGTCCTTCCGTTTTGGGCCCGAACCCACTCAAGAGCTTGATTCCCTTCAACTTCTTCTAAAAACCCATGGCGCCGAAAAAGCTCTTCACAGAGCTCTTCGCCCTGGGCAAAAATACTTGAGTGAAAGGCAAAAGAGAGAAGGATCAGTAGAAAATAGAAGTAAAAATATTTAAATCCAATCCTCCGCATGAAGGGTTCTTACATATAATGAAGGGAAAAGAGAGTCAATGGGGAGATCCCCGCTGGAGCCTGCACTCCGCGCAGGCGGGGTGCAGGGATGACAAACTCAGCCGGAGGATAACAACTTCAGGACATATCACTTTTTTGTGGCTATTTTAAATTATTTAACTATACTTTGCCTTATCTTTGTACATTAGGAAATACACCAGAAGTCTTACGTTTTATCTTTTTTTACGCAGTACCTAAAATTCGAAAGCTCGTGGGTTGACACTATAAGTTGTCCCATTTGAAGTTTGAGGTATTACCAGTGCAGTACTCCGAAGTGAAAACACCTTCGGAAGCATTGGGTGAGAATTTAAAGATAAATAGAAGTAAGCAGGACGGTGTTGCAGTTCCCAGTGTTTCTGAAAGTAGTGGTTACGTTTTTGAAGATCAACTGTCTTTAGACCTAAAATCTTGTCAAAAGATTGAAACGGGAAAGATTGACGCACCCTCTCATCAAGAATCCATTGAAAAAGATTTTCACTACGCTCTGAAAAATCTCATTGAACTCATTCACCAGGACGTAGATGCACAAAAAGAAATTCTTTTATCCTTAAATCCGAGTCGAAAAAAGACCATCGCTCAAGAATTAGAAAATATTATTTCAGAGGTCAACGACTTTAAGCCCCTTGCCCCCATTCAACCTGAAAAACTAAGTGAACTGGTCTATGCCTCCTTTGACTCTTTGCAAGGCCGAGGTCTTTCTGTTTTTTGCTCACGGGTAGCTCATTTCACAACCATTCGCTTGATGTTGGTTCATTATTGGAAAACGATAGGCCTCATCCAAGATCTCGAAAGAAATCCGTATAAAGATCCCAATCTCACAATTAATCAAGTTCTTAATAAATCCTGCACCAATCTAATTAAGGAAAAACACAATTGGCTCTTTGCTAAACAAAATAATTATTCTTGGTACAAAATAAGCCTAGACACCTTAAATGAAATCGAAAATATCTTTGCCTATTGGGAATTTAAAGAAGAGTCCATCTCTCTTCTTTCTTCTGTTTATGAACGCTATCTGGACGAAAACAGACTTCACAAATATGCCCATTATACGCCCCCTCTTTTGGTGAAATTTATGTGGGATCTTTTAATCAAACATACCCAAGAATCTACTCTCTTTAGAACGCTGGGAAAAAATCGTGTCCCCAAGCTGATCTTTGATCCTACCATGGGTTCTGGAAACTTCCTCATTGAAGCTGCCCGACGGATGAAAGAAGAGTTAACGCATGAAAAGGATCTTCAAAAAAGAACCAAAGAACATAGTCTGGCCCTCACCTCTGGTCTTTTCGGCTGCGACATTGATTCCTTTGCTCACTTTTTTTCTGAAATAAAAATGCTTTGGATGATGTCTTCTTTAATTAAAAGCTCAGAAAAAGTTCTGAACCATCAAAAAGCCAATTTGTCGCTCTCCATTATTCACCAAAACGCTCTCAAGCTCTACACACAAGGCCAGCTTGAAATGATACCTCAAGATCAAGAAGAACCTCTGCTTGCCTTAGATGCTAAGTTTGGACTCATGCCCTTAGAAGGGCATTTAAAAACGGTACATTCTAAAATTAAACTTTTGGAAAAATTTGATGTGTGCATTGGCTGTCCTCCAGAGCAAATTTTAAAAGAACAAAAAGATTGTTTAAAAGAACTTATTCAAAAAGCCCCCTACTGGAAACAACATTATGAAAGTAACCTCCTCTATTCCTCTTGGTTTTTTGTATTGGGGCTTTCCAAACTTCGCGAAGAAGGAAAGCTTATTTTTATCACTGAATCCTACTGGCCCACGGAAGAAGGGGCTTCGAGACTCAGGCGCCATATTCTTCAAGAAGCCAAAGTTTTGGCACTTTTAGACTTAGGACATATTCGTATTGAGGAAGACACCACTCCTCTTCCTCGCTACATCACCCTTCTTTCAAAATGTTCCAGCAAAGAAGAACGCGAACGAAATAAAATTAAGATTATTAAAGTTCGTCCTCAAGAAAACCCTGCCACAGCTGCTTTTATTTTAGGGAAAATTTCTGCAAAAGTAGAAAGTGTCGATCGACCAGGAAAAATTTACACCGATGATGAAATTGAAATATTTTTTAGCGGTGCCAACCAAGGGGAGCTGGATGAAAAACCTTGGCAGTGCCTCTATGACACAGGTTTTAGTGGTATCTTAAAACAAATTCTTTCTTTTAAAACGACCCTTAATTATTTTTGCTCCATGGAAGAAAATAGTGCTCCACCTCAAGATACCCTGGCACTCATAACTCCTGAAGTAGCTCCTCATAACCAATTTTTACCATATGAAAAAAGAGAAGAGAGCGGCAACTTTGTAACTCTTCTTTCAAAACCGATTTGCAAAGAGTCTCCTTATTATCTCTTGGCCCTTCTCAATTCTCCTGTTTTAAACTTTTGGTATGCCAATAATGGTAATAAAAAAAATGGGAAAAAGTTTTTTGATCCAGCTTCTTTAAAAATGATCCCCATTCGGCCCATTCACTTTTCAACCCCCATTGAGGCGTCCATTCAAAGTGAAAAGATGGCTCAAGTCAGTAGCGCTCTTGCTAAATTTGACGCCAAATACTTGATGACCTATGTCAGCTTAGAGCTTACTCACGGACGAGAGGAATTGGTTCATGACGCTTTGGTACTGATGCAAAAAGAAATTTTAACCCTTCAAAAAACTCTAGAAAAATACGACCAATTTTTTGAGATTAAAATTAGCACTGCCTTTGAAAATCAACTCCCCCCAACCTATCAGCCTCTGGCTTTTAGAGCTATTTATCCTTTTGAAAAACTATGTGCGCTCAAAGACCATAAGAAAATTTTTATACAAAAAGACGCTGCATTGCTTTCAGATCAATTTTGTCTGGTAAATTTTAAACGTGAAGAAGGGATCAAAAATGAAGGAGAACATTTAACACTTCTTTCTAAGGAAAATAAAACCATTCAAATCTATGGCCCTAAAGAAATGCTCACGTTTATTGAAACAGATCTCAAAAAACAGACCTTTAACTTTTGGGATGAAATTGAAGCTTCAATCTTCCTACCTAAAGAGCTAGAAGAATTTGAAGCTTTTAAAGAAGAAATTATATCTCACTCTGTAAAACAAAAACTAAAACAACTTCAAATTCAAAAAATTTCAAACCAAATCATTTATAAACTTTATGGATTTAATATCGACGATGCTGATCCTCAAAAATCTCAGCAAGCTCAAGCTGCCACAACCCTCATGGACACAAGTTGTTATTGAAAAAGAATATCTCTTCTAACGAAATTTTACGCTAGAAAGATAGGCAGTGGCTATGGTATGAACCTGCCTAGGCATTGACTCAAAAATATGATTTATTTTATTACTCTTAATCTGGTTATTTTTGCCAGCTCCCTTCTTTTACAGCGACGGTATTTTTACTTCTCCAATCTTATGGACCGTATCATAGCCAACAGCATTATTTTTCTAACACATGTTGTTTTGCTGGAGCTTGCCTTAGGAATTTTTAATACCTTATATTTACAAAATCTTACCCTATTTAGTTTCTTAACTTTATTATTTATTTTTTTTATTACCCGCCTAAAACACAGCAAAGACAAGCCAGCAAAACCTCAACAGAATGATGAATGTTTTTTAAGCGATAAAACCCTCCTCTTCTGCTTTTCTGCTATCATGGGTTTTTCTTTAATAAAAATTGCTATTAACTTCATAAATCCCCCTTTTGGATGGGATAATCTTAATTACCATTTTACTTTTCCAGTCGAATGGTTGAAACATGGAAATTTAGAAACTCCCATTACCATTGCAGATGATCCTGGGCCTTCCTATTATCCCATTAATGGAAATCTTTTTTTTCTATGGCTCATGCTTCCTTTTAAAAATGTATTGTTGGCCGATTTAGGACAAATCCCATTTTTTTTCTTAGCATTTTTAGCTACCTATCGCATATCTCAACAGATAGGCTTAAACAAAGAATATTCTTTCTATGCAGCAGCTTCTTTCTTTCTGATCCCCAACTTCTTTAAACAACTAGAAGTCGCCTATGTAGACGCCATGGTAGCCGCATTATTTTTAATATGTCTAAACACCTTATTTTTATTAGAGAAAGAATTTTCACTTAAAAATGTTACGCTATATAGTATTGGGTTAGGATTGTTTTTAGGCGTTAAGACTCTTGCTTTGACCTATAGTGCCTTATTACTCCCGCCCTTTCTTTTTCTTTGTTTTAAGAATTATAAAAAGATAAGCCTTGCATTGCCCATTTCTATTTTGGCCATCGTAGGATTAGGAGGATTTTCATATATCAGAAACTTTATAGACACCGGAAATCCCATGTATCCTTTAGATTTTAAGATATTCGGCCAAACTATTTTTAA
>JACPSU010000089.1 GCA_016193105.1 Deltaproteobacteria bacterium
ATGGAATAACATTGTATTTTATCTAGGCTTAGAAGTCGCTGGCGTTTTTGCTCCCACCAAAGGGAAAGAACCAGATGTTCAAATTACTTTCCCAATTTCTGATAATGCCGGTAGACAAATTGGATTTATCACACGTATTCCACAAGAAAATGGAGATAATGGTGGATATTTTGTTTCCTTTAATTGGAACTTGGCTACAACAAATCCTCCGATAGGAGCTGCGCGCATTCATGAAGAAGATTTGGCTCACGTAGAATTAGAAGGGATTCCTTATGATATGCGAGATGTCTTTGAGGTTGCACAATAGCCATGGCAGAAGCACAAAAACAGCAAAAGAAGAAAATCAAACAAACACGGCATAAGTCTGCGATCAAAAGAAATCGCCAAAATAAGGTACGCAGAGCTCACAATAAAGCTGCCTTAGCTACAATGGCAACCGCCATTAAAAAGATAAAAGCTGCTGTCCTTAAAAAAGACGCGAACTCAGCTAAAGAAGCTTTAACTCAAGCTGTTTCTTTGATTGATAGAGCCTCCCAGAAAAAGCTCATTCATCATAAAAATGCAGCACGAAAGATTTCTCGTCTTACTGTGCAGGTAAACACATTAAGCTAAACTATTTCAGCAACGAAAGAATAAAGAACAGTCTTCTTATCTACAGAAGTGGTTTTCAAAAGAGAATCCACCTGAGAAGCTTTTTTCCAAATCTTTTCAAAGGGGCGCTTCACAGCCAAATCACGATATCCTCTAAACTCATCCCAAAAAAAAGGATGAATTCCTAAAAGCTTTTGCACTTCCGCATCAGATTTGAGCGATTTCCATTCCAAAGCTTTCCAAAGATTCCTTAAAAATCGAACCACCATTGAAAAAATAAAAATCTCAGACTCCCCCTCTAAAAGCAGTTGATCTAAAATGGTTAAGGCTTCCCCTTTTTTACGATTGCCCATTGCATGAGTAAGCTCAAAGATGGAATGAGATCTGGTTGAGTACAAAAGTTCTCTCACATCCGAAGCTTCCACTTTAGGTTTTTTCCCCACATATAAGGAGAGCTTCGTCATCTCCATTTGAAGCTGATGAAGATCTGTCCCCACTTTTTCCAAAAGAAGCATCACAGCCTGGGGTTCGATGAATTGATTGTTTTCTCTGGCAATCCAATTGACCCAATAGGGCATTTTAGAATCATAGGGTTTTTTAAACTCAAAAAAATGGCCTTCTTTTTTACAAAACTTAAGAAGTCCATGAGCTGGTTTTTGATAAGAAACAAAAATAAAATAGTTCCCAACACCAGGCTCTTCAATCGTAGAGACAATCTCTGTTTGAGCCTCCTTAGAGAGGCGGTCTACTTCTTTACAAATAAAAAGTCTTTTGGAAGCAAAAAGAGAAACTGTTTTCACATTCTCTAAGAAGGAGTCGAGCTGAAATTCAGAGCCTCGATATAAAAAAACACTCTCTGGGGTCACTTTAGGCAAAACCTGTTTTTTTATCCTCTCAATCAGCACATCAGAAAAAAAGCGAGACTCATCACTCAAAAAATAGCAAGGCTCTACTTTTCTTTTAATTTGACTTAAAAGATCTTCAAATGGGGTAATCATTGAAGAGGCCTTACTTTAAAAATCTTCAAACATCTGGTCATGAACCTGCTCCATCATATACACAGCAATCTTATCAAAAGCTTCTCTTTGTTTTGTTTCATTCACCAGCAAATCTTCTGCAGAAGAATAACGCCTAGAATCTGAAAGGGATCGACTCCAAAGAACTTTTTGATCCTTGTTTCTAATCAGAGAAACTTCAACGGTAACGCTTGCACTATATTCTCTGGCTAGAATTTTAGTTCCTCGTTCTTCTAAATTTTTCTCTTGATGAGACGTCGCTTCTAAAGAAAGCACCATCACTTTGCCTACAATCTCCCCCTCCGCCTGGTCGCGATCTAAAACTTGAATGGCTTTACTTTTAATAAATTCATTTCTTAAAGCCGAGGTAAACATATTTTCAATGCCAGATTCTTTGGTGCGATTCTGAAAGGTAGGGATAAAAACACTTTTAACTCCTCCTGGAAGAGAATCTTTTACGGTAGCAAAATGATACCCGCAGCCAAATAAGGACAGCATCGTTAAAAGAATACCTATTTTTTTCATGGTGAATTGAAAAAATAGCACAGCAATTTCCAATATTCAATGACAAACCTAGGGTTGCTTTTTCAATTGCCATTTGATACACATAACCTTGTTTAGTTAGGAGGAATTTATGGCAAGAGTCACCGTTGAAGATTGTTTAGAAAAAGTTAATAATCGTTTTTCACTTGTTATTCTGGCAACAGAAAGAACAAAACAAATTTTAAAAGGATCTGAAGCTCTCGTCCCTGCCACAGGCAATAAGCCCGCCGTCATGTCCTTGCGAGAAATCGCAGCCGGAAAAGTCTATTTTTTGAATGAAGATAAAAAAACTGCTGCATGAACAAACCTGAGTCGGTTCACTCCGTTCTCGAGCATTTTTTTTCGAAAAAAGGCTGGAATTCTAAACTCAAAGAATATCGTATTTGGACCCATTGGTCAGAAGTCGTTGGCCCAAAACTTTCCAACAGATGCTACCCCTTAAAACTTCAAAATCTTATTCTAACCCTTGGAGTTTCAAATTCCACCTGGCTCACCCAGCTTCAATTTATGAAGCTAGAACTTATTGAAAAAGTGAAAGAAAAATTGCAGATTTCCCTCAAAGATATTCTCTTTAGAGTTCAAGAATTGCCCCCATCTGCCGATAAGAAGTAAGTGACAAAAAGTGGCAGTTTGTATAAAGTATATCTAGGCTTGAGTAATAAGGGTTCAGCAGTTTAAAATAAAGGTAAGCAAAATCAAGAACTTAAAAAATAGCCCCGCATTTAATCTTGGCATTGAGATTGCATTAAAAAGGTGTGATGAATCCTATCTCTAAAAAAATACTTATTTTAAGCTTCTTTGCTTTATTTTGGGTGTGGGGCCTAACTCAAGAAAGCTTTGTGTTTGCTTCAGAATTAAAAATTCAAGATTTTCAAATATATAAAAATACAAAACAGGGAGATATCTCTTTATTTTATAAACACATTTTTAAAAAATCCCATACATTTTCCTATACTTTTTTTCCTATTTTAAAATATCCACAAAATTTTTGCGGATATTTTGAGCCGGACCTAACAGCTTCCTACTTTCTCACAAGAGAAAGTCAATGCTATTTCTCCTGAACTCAAAGCCGGATCGAATTATGTTAAACCCGGACTTTCTGTTAAAAACATTTTAAATACCCATATTCACACAAATATCTCTTATCAAACTCAAGAAGAAATTTTAGAAGCAAAGCTTTTTAAAAAACTATCTGAAACTGTAAAACTAGAGCTCACCAATACAAATACATTCAAAAATGACCGTGTCAAAAGGGTCCTTTTAGGACTTTCTTACAACTTCTAAGCTACTAATTTTCGAATCAGAGGGCCTGAAAGAAGTTTGGGATAAAAAAATGTACTTTTAGGAGGCATGATCGCTTTTTGATCTGCTACCTGCTTAACTTGTTGAACCGTAGGAGCCATCGTCAGCCACAAGGCTTGATATGTTCCTCTACGAAGATCGGCTAATGCCATCTTTAGCGCCTCGCCCCCTCCTTTAATATACTCTATGTGAGGGATGAGCGTTTGTGGGATAATGACATTTTGAAGAAGTGCCACATCAAGCTCTTTAACCACCCTGACCCCTTTCAAACGAGCCATTAAAGAGTTTTTATTCTTACATGTTAGCTCATAAAAATAAGGATCTTTATGGAAAAAAACTCCCCAGTGATTAGAAACGAGCTTTTTAAATATCTTCTTTTTTTGAATAATAAAAAACTTTTCTAAGCTCTTTAAATACGATTCTTTGTAAAAAGAGACCCCTTTAGGCAGAGCCCTATAAATGGGATAAATCACTAATGCCGGATCACTCATGTTGGTAATGACAGAAAGAATAAAATCTGATTTTCTATAATTTAGAGCTGTAGCAAAGCGATGGTGCCCATCAATAATATATAAATTTTTA
Organism: Deltaproteobacteria bacterium; assembly: GCA_016193105.1. Lineage (GTDB taxonomy): Bacteria > Bdellovibrionota > JACOXK01 > 2-02-FULL-40-11 > 2-02-FULL-40-11 > JACPST01. The sequence continues at coordinate 4,035 of JACPSU010000089.1, forward strand.
AAAGAAAAAACGGCTTGAATCCTTTGCAAAAGTTTTTCATTTTCAATTTTCCATATCTTATTTAGGACGCCATTGGAGTCACGCATGGCGACAAAGGGCTTTTGGCAATACTTTATTATTTCTTTTTCTAATACCTGACTTGAGTCTTCATACATCATAAACACAGGAGAAAGATTGGCCTGACAGGCTTTCAATATTTTTAACCGATCTGCTTTAGGTGCATCGAGGGTTTTTTCATGAGGTCTAATCTTTCCTTGATAAAAATCATCTAGGGCAACAGCAGCCACAATACCCTTTCGAGATAGGGAGCGACCCCGATCAAAAAACTTTTGTTCCCAAAAATAAAAATGTTCCTTGGAATCTTCGATCAAAATATTTTTAGCTTGCCAACTTAAAAATCGCTTACGAACAGTTTTATAGCCATCGCGGTCTGTTTTTCCTAGGATAATCCGGGCAAAGTTATAGGGACTTTTTTTAAAAAATACCTTTTGCTCTCTTTCTGAAATGACATCATAGGGGGGAACAAAAACATTCTCTAAGTGGGAAACTTTTTTAGGATTATAATAGAGCGCTTTAAATGGACGTACGTTTGCCATATGCAACTTCCATAAGACGCGCTAAAGCCACATCCCCTTGACGAAGAATTTGAATCTCTTGATTTTGAATTAAAGCACTTTTTTGACCTGAGGGATTCGCACTCGTTGAAACCAATGGCTTTTGATAGAAATCTAAAAAAGATTTAATCCACGGATGAGAAGACCACCGAATCGCGATTGTTTCATTATCCCGAATCAACCAGGGCGGGATATCTGAAGAAGCACTAAAAATAATGGTCAGAGGTCCTGGCCAAAAAGCTTCAACCAAACGAATAGCCAAGGGATTAATATTTTGAGCCAGCTTCAGTAACCAATCGGTATTGGGAATCAAAAGAAGAGGAGTTTGAGAAAGTTCTCGATGTTTAAGTTCAAAAACTTTTTCCAAAGCCTCTCGATTAAAAGGATCACACCCTAACCCATAAACAGTCTCTGTCGGATAGGCAATCACCCCCCCTGTTTCTAAAAGTTGTTTAATTTTTTGAAAATCTTTTTGCATCTTTTTGCAATCCTTTATCTTTATTCAAAACCTCTTGCTCCATTGAGGAGCGATAGGCACGAAGGCGTTTTAAAAGCCCTTCATCTGAAAGCGCTAAAATTTGAGCGGCCAAAAGTGCTGCATTCGTAGCTCCTGTTTTGCCAATGGCCACCGTCCCTACGGGAACCCCTTTAGGCATTTGAACGGTGGAGAGTAAAGAATCTAAACCTTGCAGACTCCCCTCCATTGGAACTCCAATCACAGGTAAAAGAGTATGTGCAGCAACGATTCCTGCCAAATGAGCCGCCATGCCAGCTCCTGCAATAATCACATGAAATCCTTGTTCGTGTGCTTTTTGAGCAAACTGTAAGGTTTGATCTGGAGTTCGATGAGCAGAATAAATATGAAGTTCATAAGGAATCTGAAGCTTTATTAAAACTTCTATCCCTTCTTGCATGGTGGGAATGTCTGAATCACTCCCCACTAAGAGCGCAACTTTAGGCTTGGGCATACTCGAGCTCCAATATCCTTTCTAAAAAATACATAGGGCCATTGAACATGGTGCACACAGGCATAGGCTTTCTGCACTGCTTCTTCAAAATCTTTTCCTTTAGCCACAACATTAAGGACTCTGCCTCCTTGAGTTAAAACTTTATTTTCTCTTAACACAGTTGCTGCATGAAATAAAGCCACATCAGGGTCTTGGGGCACTTTCTCAAGCCCTTGAATTTCATATCCCGTCTGGTAGCTCTGCGGATATCCTCCCGAGACCATGACCACACAAACAGAAGGCCTCAAGTCCCACTCCAGCTGAATCCCTTTTAGCTTGGATTGAGCCGTCGCTTGAAGAACTGGCAAAAGATCAGATTTTAATCGAAACAGAAGGACTTGTGCCTCAGGATCTCCAAAGCGTACGTTAAACTCTAAAACATAGGGCTTTCCTTGAGAGATTAAAAGACCAATATATAAAATGCCTCGAAAGGAGATCCCTTCACTTTTAAATGCCTTGAGTAAGGGTTTCATAATTATTTTTTGTATTTTTTTTTGCCACACTTCATCAAACCAAGGAACTGGAGAATAGGCCCCCATCCCCCCTGTATTGAGTCCCAAATCTCCATCTAGGGCTCTTTTATGATCTTGAGAGGCTGGAAAAGGTAAAAATATTTTTCCATCTAAAAGCCCCAAATAAGAAACTTCTTCCCCTTCCAAAAACTCTTCAATCACAACAGAGGCCCCAGAATCTCCAAGTAATTTTTCTTCCATGATTTCTTTTAAAGCTTTTTTAGCTTCAACCTTATTTTTGCAAACTCGAACTCCTTTACCCCCCGCCAATCCATCCGCCTTAATCACCAATGGAAAAGCGGCCTGTGAAATATAAGAAGAAGCCTTAGAATATGAATCAAAGATTTGAGCTTGCGCGGTCGGAAGATCATATTTTTGAAGAAGTCTTTTTGAAAATACTTTACTGGATTCTAATTGAGCTGCTTTTTGATTCACTCCAAAAATAGAAAGTTTACTTTTTTGAAAAGCATCCACAATTCCTAATGACAAAGGGATTTCGGGTCCCACCACCGTAAAATCAATCTTTTGATCGAGAGCCCAGAGTTTTAATTTTTCAATTTCATGAATAGGGATATCAACGTTTTGAGCTATTTCGGCCGTTCCACCATTGCCAGGAGCGCAAAAAAGTTGAGTCACAAGAGGACTTTGTTGGAGTTTCCATAGGAGCGCATGTTCACGCCCACCATTTCCAATGACTAAGATCTTCATATCTATTTTGAGTACTGTAATAACATCTTTTTAGCCGGAATATAATTTGGATCGTATTCTAACGCCTTATTCAACGCTTCGAGAGCCTCTGGAATTCTCTCAAGATTTGCGAGTGCCCCACCTAACGTCGTATAGGCCCGAACATAAAAAGGATCAAAGCCAAAAATTTTTCGACAATGTTCAACCGCTTCTTGAAACCGCCCTAATTGCATATCTAAATCTGCAATAAGGACATGGGTTAAACTATTCTCATACTGATAGCGAAGAGATTTTTGAAGCTGTGCTAACGCCAATTCTAGATTTCCTTCTTTTTGTAACATATATCCATAAATGGTGTACGCCGTGGCATCTTGAGGATTGGAGTCAATGGCTTTTTGAACCAAGGATTTGGCCTCACCCCTATTGCCATCTAAATAATGGAGCAATCCCAATCCCGCCACTACAGTTGGAGAAAATTTCTTTTCTTTCAATAAAAAAGAATACGCCTTAATCATAAAATCATAACTTACCTTTTCTTGAACATATCTGAAATCTCGATACGAATTTTGGTCATAGTCAGGATCTCGCTTAATCATTTTTTCTAGAAAAGAAAAAGCGCTCTTGCGTTGATTGAGCTTAAAATGGACAAAACTCAAATATAAATACGGAAGATATAGGTTGGGATTAATCCGATTAGCATTGGTATACTCTCGAATAGCCTCTTCATTTTTATTGAGCTTTTCAAGACTCCGCCCCAAATAGAGATAAATTAAAGGCATATTCGGCTGGTATTGAACCGCCCGATCAAACTCCTCTCTTGCATTGTAATATTGTTTTTGAAAAAAATAACAGTAGCCCAAATTAAAATGCGCAGGGGCAAAGTTAGCTTCTTGCTGAAGCGATTCTTGAAAGTAAGCCAAGGCTTGTGATAAATGATCATCTTTTAATTCCAAAAGTCCTAAATAATTTTTAAGCTCTGAAAGCTGCGATCTAGAAAGTCCAGGATCTAAGAGTAGTTTTAAAAATTGCTTCCTCATATCCGAGACAGGTTTATTTTGCTGAAGCCCCAGAGCAATGAGCTTAATTTTAATATGAATATCACCGGGGTTCATCTCCAAAGCTTTCTCATACAAAGAGAGGGCATTTTGATATTGCCCCGCAGACTCCTCTTGTCGCCCTTGATAAAATAAAATATTCGACTGCTTAAAAGTCTCAGAAAGTGCTTCTAGTTGCGGCTGAGCTGAAATCTTATCTTCTATAATAGAGGGGATTTGAGGCGCGGCACCTTCTTGCTCTTTGAGAGGAATGAGCTTCCAAATCACGAGTGCACATACAATCAAGAGCGCACTTCCACCCACCCATTTGGCCACACCCCATATTGGGAAAAGCCTTAACTGATCCTCTTCTTTTTTTTCTAATTCAATCACTGTTTTTGATGGCGGAGGGGGAATTTTAGCTTTTTGTTTTTCTTTGCCCCCCTTGTAGGATAAAATGGAGGTCACTTCTTCTTCCCTTAAATTAATTGTTTTTTCTTCTGTTGGAGAAGTGGTCATCTCTTCAAAAATTTGAGAAAAGGGGAGACAATCTTTGAAATA
>JACPSU010000002.1 GCA_016193105.1 Deltaproteobacteria bacterium
AGGCCTTGCGAACTAAAGAATGTGATCGTATTCATGCGATGACTCAAGAACTTCGTCGCATGGGGGCTCAGATCGAGGAACGTGAGGATGGATGGGTGGTGAGTGGTCCGACCCGTCTTCAGGGAACCGGTGTAAAAAGTTATGGAGATCATCGCATTGCGATGACTTTAATCTTGGCTGGCATGATTGCAGAATCTGAAACAGAAATTGATTCTATCGACTGTATCTCCATTTCTTTCCCTCAGTTTTTACCCACTCTTTTAGCACTTTCAAAATGAAAAAAAATACGATTGTCATAGATGGCCCTGCGGGGGCTGGAAAAAGTACAGTGAGTCAGCGGTTAGCCAAACGACTCCATTATCTTTACTTAGATACGGGGGCTTTATATCGAGCCATCGCTCTGGCGGCACATCAAAAAAATATCCCTCCTACAAACTCTAAAAAGTTATATGAACTTTGTTGCCAATGTCGGATTTCATTTAAAAAGATGAAAGGAAAGCAGAAAGTATATTTAAATGGAAAAGATGTAACCTCTGCACTCCGAATTTCCCCTATGGGTCTTTTGGCTTCTCACTATTCAAAGTTGCCTGTGGTTCGCAAAGCGCTCCTGTGGCATCAGAGAAAATTTGGAGAAAAAGGGGGAATTGTAGCAGAAGGACGAGATTTGGGAACCGTTGTCTTTCCCAAGGCAGAACTTAAGTTTTTTTTGGTGGCTTCTTTGAAAGAGCGTGCCAAAAGAAGATATTTAGAATTGCTAAAAAAAGACAATCAACGTTCTTTGCATCAAATCGAAAAAGAGATTCAAAAACGAGATCAGCAAGATCGTAAGCGAGCTTTAGCGCCTTTAAAAAAAGCTAAAGATGCCATTGAGATAGATACGACAACGATGACCATTGACCAAGTCGTCAGTGCAATGTATAAAAAATTTCTAGAAAAAATGGAAAGGCCTTAGGTATGAAAATAATTGTTCCTAAAAACGCAGGAGTCTGTTGGGGCGTAGAACGTGCCATTGATATGGCCTATCAAACTGTTGGGTCATCGACCCTTCATGAGAGCCAACGTCACAAGATTGTAAGTTTGGGCCCTTTGGTTCATAACCCTGAAGTTGTAGAAGATTTTAAGAGTAAGGGTGTAGAGGTGATCTCTGATTTAAAAGAAACACAAAAAGGAACTGTTGTTTTTCGGTCCCATGGGGTACCTCTTCCTTATTATGAAGAGGCGAAAACGAAAGGCTTAGAAGTGGTAGATGCCACCTGTCCTTTTGTGAAGCGTTCTCAGAATTATGCCAGACGTTTTAGTCGTCAGGGATATTTTGTTGTGATTGTGGGAGATGAAAAGCATCCTGAGATGAAAAGTGTTAGAAGTTTTTCACCGGGGCCTCATTTGGTGACCTTAGATCCTAAGGATTTAGAAAAAATTCCGGTAGACTTAAAAGTGGGGCTTATTGCTCAAACTACCATTCCTTTAGCTGTGTTTGAAACCATGGTAGAGGCAGCTCAAAAGCGCTTTCCAGAAGTGAAAACCCATGACACCATTTGTGATGCGACTAAAGTTCGCCAAGAAGAAGCTGCTGAAACTGCACGACAAGTGGAGTGTATGCTCATTATTGGGGGCAAAGAAAGTTCCAATACTAAAAAACTCACCAAAATTTGTAAAGAGATTTTAGACAAAAGCTATGAAATCGAACATGAGCGAGAAATTGATTTTTCGTGGTTTGAAGGGGTAAAGATTTTAGGTATCACGGCGGGTGCATCTACCCCCGTGCCGGCGATTCAAAGAGTTTGTAACTATATATTAGATCATTTATCCCAAAAACAAATTCAGAAAGCTATTTAGATTTTTTCAATTCCTCGATTTCTTTTTCAAGCTTTTTAATTGTTTTTTGCATTTCGGGTAAGTGCTTCCAAAGGGCGACAATTTTTAAATATTCATGTGCTGGTATTGCGGGAAATCCCATCAATGTTTCATTGGCTTTTGTATTTGCTGTTACCCCTGATTGCCCTGCGATTTTGTTCATAGGGGCAACATCCGTATGATCTGCTACTCCTGTTTGTCCCCCGAGGATAGACCCATGCCCAATTTTAGAACTTCCTGCAATTCCTACTTGGCCACATAAAATACAGTGTGCCCCAACTTCAACGTTGTGGCCGATTTGAACCAAATTATCGATTTTAGTCCCTCTTTGAATTTTGGTTTCACCTGTTGTGGCGCGATCAATACAGGTATTAGCCCCAATCTCCACATCATCTTCAATGATCACGCATCCAATTTGAGGAGTTTTATAATGTGTGGTCTCATCCCATACGTATCCAAATCCATCATCTCCAATCACAGAGCCTGAATGAATGATGACTCTTTTGCCAAGGGTTGTTTTAGGCAAAAGAGTTACATTGGGGAAAATAATACAATCTTCATGAATGAGAGTGTCTTGTCCAACATATACGCCAGGATACAAAATAACATTTTTCCCAACTTTAGCTCCCTTTCTAATAGAGACAAAAGGATAAACAGTGGCTGTAGGATCAATTTCAGCCCCTTCATCCACCCAGGCTTCGGAAGAAATTCCAGGTTGGACCTCTTGAGGGCGATCTAAAAGCTCCAGAGTTTTTGCAAAAGCCAATTTTGGATTTTTTACAAAAAGAAGAGTTTTGTTTGTTTTTAATTCTTCTTGTAGTTTTTCAGGTTGTAGTTCTTTAGGGCAAATGACAACAAGGGCTTTTGTTTTTTCAAGCATCGAGAGATGGGTAATAAAGGTAAGTTCTTTCTCAGTTGCTTTTTCAAATGAAGCTGCTCCTTCTATACTGTTATCGATATTTTTAGAGGGATAAACCTCTGCTTCTAGAGTGGAAGCGATTTCTCTGATGCTTTTTGTCATGAGGGGTCTTTTGTAGAAAAAATAGGGCCAAACGTCAATAGTGAAAGAGGGTTGTGCTATAGGGAGGTTCATGGTACTTGCTTTTTATGCCATACACTTTAGAAGCCGTTCAGGCTCTTTTTGGAGGTGAGATTTGCGGAAAAAGAGATGTGATCCTTGAAGGGGTGAATTCTCTAGAAGGAGCAAATTCCACTGAGCTTGTCTTTGCAGATCACGAACGTTATCTGCAGAATGTTATAGAAACAAAAGCATCTGCTGTTGTTGTCCCAAAAAGTTTTCCAGAAGTTTCTGGAAAAACATTTTTACGTGTGGATCAGCCGCGATCTGTTTTTGTTCAGGTGATGGGATTATTTGCTCAGCCTTATCCCGCTCATCTTCGAGGGATTCATGCTTCAGCGCAGATATCTCCTCATACGGAACTGGGGGAGGATGTAACCATTCGGGAATATGCAGTAGTTAGAGCCGCCCGGATAGGACAAAAAACAATTATTGAATCAGGGGTACATATCGGATCTGAAGTGAGTATTGGAGAGAAGTGCTTTATTGGACCTCATGTGGTCATTATGGATAAAGTTAAAATTGGGAATCGGGTTACAATTCATGGGGGAGCGGTCATTGGAGGAGATGGATTTGGATATGTATGGGATAAAAATCAACATAGAAAAGTCCCTCAGGTAGGAACTGTAGTTATTGAAGATGATGTGGAGATTGGGTGCAATAGCTGTGTCGATCGGGCCATGTTTGGTTCCACTCTTATTAAAAGAGGTACAAAGATAGATAATTTTGTGCAGATTGCTCATAACGATATTATTGGTGAAGATGTGATTATTACAGGCCAAGTAGGAATTGCAGGGAGCGTGACCGTGGGCAATCGTGTGATGTTTGGGGCACAATCATGCGCTGTTGATCATATCTCTATTGGAGATGATGTACGTGTTGGAGCAGCTTCTCTTGTGACAAAAAATATAAGCAGTAAAGAATCTGTGTGGGGAATCCCAGCGCGTCCAGGTCAACGTGTGAAGCGAGAACTGGCAAGCTTAAGTCGACTTCCAGATCTTCTTATTGAATTTAGAAAGCTCTTACAACGGTTGAATCCTTGACAAGCGTGAGCAACTCTAGTACACCTAAGCAGATCTCATCCCTCGATATAAAGAGGGAAATTTTTATTTTAGGAGGTTTTTCTAAGTTTGTTAATGGCTGAAAAGAGTGAGAAAAGTTTTAAGGAGTTATTTGAAGAGAGTTTACAAGGCCGTCATTTTGTTGAGGGAGAAATTGTCGAAGGAACTGTTGTTCAAATCACCAAAGATACCGTCTTAATTGATATCGGATATAAATCCGAAGGTCAAATTTCCCTTCGTGAATTTCGGGATGAAAAAGGAGAAATTCATGTCAAAGAAGGGGATAAATTTCCAGTTTATTTAGAACAAATTGAAACAGATGAAGGGTATGTCCGCCTGTCTCGCCAAAGAGCCGAAGCTCTAGAAGCTTGGGATCAAATTGTCAAAGCTGCCGATGAAGGAAGTCTGGTCGAAGGCCTTGTTTTAGATAAGGTCAAAGGGGGACTTTCTGTTGATATTGGGGTGAGAGCTTTTGTCCCAGCCTCTCAAGTGGATCTTCGCCCTCCAAAAAATTTAGGCCAATATGTAGGCCGTCGCTATAAATTTAAAGTCATTAAACTGAATAAAAAAAGAGGGAATGTCGTTTTATCGAGACGATCTGTGCTTGAACAAGAAAGAGTGGAAAAGAAACATAGTCTTCTAGGTACGTTAGAAGAAGGAAAAGTTGTTGATGGGACAGTGAAAAATATTACAGAGTATGGTGCTTTTATTGATTTGGGAGGGATCGATGGCCTTCTCCATATTACCGATATGTCATGGGGTCGCCTCAAACATCCTTCCGAAATCTTATCTGTTGGAGATCCCATTCAAGTTAAGATTTTACAGTACGATCATGAAAAAGAACGAGTCTCTCTGGGCTTAAAGCAAACTCAACCTGATCCCTGGGATCAAGTAAAATACAAGTATCGAGAAGCAGATCGTGTGAAGGGAAAAGTTATTAGTCTTGCCGACTATGGAGCTTTTATAGAAATTGAAAAAGGGGTAGAAGGCCTCATCCACGTTTCTGAGATGTCTTGGACGCAAAAGATTAAACATCCTTCACAAGTTGTTACTGTTGGGCAGGAAGTAGAAGCTCAGGTTTTAGAAATTGATACTGTAAATCGTAGAATTTCTTTGGGGCTCAAACAAACCTTGGAAAATCCATGGGAAACTTTAGCAAAAAAATATCCTTCTGGAACGCGTATTAAAGGGCAAGTGAAGAATGTAACAGATTTTGGAGTTTTTGTTGGAGTTGAAGAAGGGATGGATGGACTGGTCCATGTTTCAGATATTTCTTGGACACAGAAAAATATACGTCCTCAAGAGCTTTATAAAAAAGGGGATGAGATTGAAGTTGTGGTGTTAAATATTGATCCTGAGAATGAAAAGTTTTCTTTGGGAGTGAAACAGCTTGAGAAAGATCCATGGCAAGATGTTGAAAAAACTCTTAAAAAAGGGGCTGTGATTGAAGGAAAAGTGACCAAGACTGTGGATTTTGGACTTTTTATTTCTGTGGCCCCCTATGTAGAAGGGCTTGTTCATATTTCAGAAATTACCAAGGAGCGCTCTGAAGATCCTAAGTCTCTCTATAAAGTGGGAGATATGGTTCGAGCAGAAGTATTGGGAATTGATAATCGTGAAAGAAAAATTTCTTTAAGTATTAAGTCTTTAACGGCGAAAGAAGAAAAAGAAAGTATCTCCAAATATATGACGGATGGCAAAAAAGAGCCTAAGAAAAAACTAGGAGATCTTTTTGCCAAAGAAGGACTGCTTCAAAAGCTTAAACACGCCGTTGGAAAAGATTCAGACGACAAAAAAGACAAAGAATAGTAAGGTGTTAAAAAATAGCATTTTAGGCAGGATGTTCAAAAAGGTTCAGATGCTAGGCGCCCGAGGAGGCGCGACTGAGGCGTACTTAAATCGTACGTCGAAGGAGAGCCGACGAGGGCAACGACGCAGATGAGCTTTTTTCAACATCCTGGTAATCTATGAAAAGAAATCCTCTTTTGATTTTTTTATCCATTGTAGGGGTCTTTTTTATCCTAGCCATTGTATTTGTGTCCATTTTAGTTTTCTCCTTTTGGGGGGAAAGGCCATCCTTAGTTGGAAAATCTGATAGTATTGGAGTGATTGCCATAGAAGGGGTTATTTATGATTCCGAGGCCGTTTTAAAAGCACTCCAGAAATTTAAAGAATCCGATCACATTAAAGCCATTATTGTTCGTATTGATTCCCCAGGTGGAGTTGTGGGGGCTTCTCAAGAAATTTATAGTGAGCTTAAAAAAATGAGAAAGCTCAAAAAGATTGTTGCTTCCTTTGAATCTTTGGGGGCTTCTGGAGCTTATTATATTGCGTGTGGAGCAGATAAGATTGTTGCAAATCCGGGGACTTTGACAGGAAGTATTGGCGTTATTATGGAATTTGCCAATCTTCAAAAGCTTTATCAATGGGCCAAGATGGATCATACGGTGATTAAAAGTGGGAGATATAAAGATGTAGGGTCTCCTTTTCGTCCGATGGATGCTGATGAAAAAGAATTCCTAAATCACTTGGTTAAAAATGTTCATCAGCAATTTAAGGGAGTTGTTTTGGCAGAAAGAAAAATTGCGCCTGCCAATGTAGAAATGGTGACCGATGGAAGAGTTTTTACAGGGGAAGAGGCAAAACAACTGGGGCTTGTGGATCAATTAGGAAATTTTCAAGATGCAGTCGAAGTTGCAAAAGAATTAGCAGGCTTAAAGGGAAAGCCAGAGTTGGTCTATCCGGCTAAAGAAAAAATGCCTTTGTGGAAATATTTTATTGGGGAATCAACAACTCGTTTGGTGGATACTTTTTTAACGCGTGAATCACTTTCTTCTCCTCTTCTTTATTTGATGCCACTTTCAGGATCTTAGGAAAAGATATGCAACAACTCTGGGCTCCCTGGCGGATTGAGTACATTCAAAATATTCGGAAAAAAAAAGAAAAAGGGTGTATTTTTTGTCTCTATCCTAAAAGAAAAGATCAATCCAAAGTTTTAATTTTAGCCCAAACCCCACTCTCTTTTGTAATTTTAAATAAATTCCCCTATAGTAATGGTCATCTCATGGTGGTTCCCAAACGCCATGTGAGTCAGCTAGAAGAGCTCAGTTCAGAAGAGGGATTAGATCTTTTTTTGGTAAAACAAAAAGTAGTAGAAATTCTTAGAAAAGTTTTTAAGCCTGAAGGTTTTAATCTTGGAATGAATGTTGGCAAGGCTGCAGGAGCTGGAATTGAAAAGCATTTACACACTCACATTGTTCCTCGGTGGTTTGGGGATACAAATTTTATGCCTATTCTGACACACTCGAAGGTAATTTCTGAAGGTCTTGATAAGACCTATAAAAAACTCTCTCCCTATTTTAAAAAATAAAACCGGTGACTTCTTCACGCCAAACGGCACTTTTGATTTTACGCGATGTTCGTTTAGGTCAAAAATCAAGTTCTGCGCTGGATAAACATTTAGAGAGAAATCCTAAGGATCGCGCGTTTATTTCAGAATTAGTCTATGGGGTCTTAAGATGGCAAGGAAAGTTAGATGGAATGATTAGTCGCCTAAGTTCTCAGCCTTTGTCCCGGCTTTCTCCTTTGGTTTTGGATGTTTTACGCTTAGGGCTCTATCAGCTTCTTTTTTTAGATACCATTGCGCCTTATGCGGCTGTGAATGAAACCGTAGAGCTTGTGAAAAAAAGTCCTGAACGAAGGGCTACAAACTTTGTTAATGCTCTCCTTAGAGAGGCTGGGCGGCAACACGCAAAAATTCAAACCTGGTTTAGGCAAACAAAAACAGCTGAGCAAATTGCTGTGGCTTTGTCTCACCCTCTGTGGCTTGTTCAAAAGTGGATTAAAGAATTAGGACTGGATCAGACCATTCAAATTTGTGAAGCAAATAATGAGATTGCTCCTTTGTGCTTAAGAGTGAATCCCTTGAAATATAATCGGGAGATTTTAATAGAGCTTTTTAAAAAAGAAATGCCTGATGTTGAAATTGATGCTTCTTCCTATGCTCCTAATGGAGTCTGTTTGTTTAAAGCAGGTTCTGTGAGAAATCTTCCTGGCTATGAGTCGGGGTATTTTCAAGTTCAAGATGAAGCGTCTCAGCTGGTGGCTTCCATTATCTCTCCTCAGCCCGGTGAAAAGGTCTTAGATGCTTGTGCAGCTCCTGGAGGAAAAACAACTCATTTGGCAGAGCTCATGAAGGATCAGGGAGAAATTATTGCATTAGACCTGGAGAAAGAAAAGCTAAAGCCGATTATTCAAAATAGTGAGCGGTTGGGACTAAAATCCATCCATCCTTTGCATCAAGATTTTTTACAATGGAAAACGTCTCTTTTATTTGATCGCGTACTCATTGATGCTCCGTGTTCTGCATTAGGTGTTCTTCGAAGACGACCAGAGGCCAAATGGAATCGCTCATTAGACCAGGTTAAATATTTAGCTGAGCTTCAGCTTTCATTACTCCTTAAAGCAGATGAAGTTTTAAAACCCCAAGGAGTTCTTGTCTATTCTGTGTGTACTTTTTCACCGGAAGAAACCACAGCAGTGGTAGAGAAGTTCTTAAACCAAAAACCTCATTTTAAGCTAGATTCTATAAAGCCGTATCTTTCTGCTGCCTGCGAACCCTTCATTAACCCTAAGGGTACGCTTACCATCCTTCCTTCTAAGAACGGCATGGATGGCTATTTCATGGCGAGATTTGTGAAGATGGTATAAGTGTCACTTTGTCATTTCTTACTGTGATTTTACAGGAGATACGTCCCATACACCATAAATATAAGGTGGATTAAACGTATCATCCCAGCGGATATTTTCTGATGAAATAATTTCAGGTTTATCTCGATCGCTGTATTTGATCTTCATTGAAAAAGGGACAGATTGCCCCGTCCAACCTGGTTGATTAAGAATTCGGTCTATATCAGAAGAATGTAACTTATGAACACCAAAGTGTAGATGCCTAACGCCAGCTCGACCAGAAGCTCCTTCAACACCAATGAGGTCACCTGCTTTAACCTTTACTTTGTGCTTTACTAATACTTTTGAGAGATGAGCATACAAAGTCATATATCCATTTTGATGTAAAATTCTGACATGGTTTCCATACCCAGTTCCATTCGGACATGGATTGTCATTACGAGCTTCGTGGGATGATTTTCTAAAGGGGCAATCATCAAAAATGTGTGCAACACCATCCGCCGCAGCAAATATCTTACCTGCAGATGCATTTGATAAACTATGCAGATCAACAGAAAATAAAATATTATCATGGTGGTGAGAGCGTCCCCACACTCGATTGCCCTGCTGACACTTAATGGGATGGTCAGGCGAAAATGGGAATCGGATCAAAAAATCTTTAGCGGGTGGGACTTTAATACAGCGACTGGGATGTTCAGTTGTAAGAACTGAACATGCATAACCCAAAGGACAATTGTTTTTTACATAGTCACAAGGAACTTCTATTTCTCTGTTATTAAAAAATATAAAAGAGGTTCCAATCAATAGAATAAAAACTATCCCAAAATAAATTTTCTTTTTCATTTTTAGAAAAATAAAATAT
>JACPSU010000003.1 GCA_016193105.1 Deltaproteobacteria bacterium
GGTTCTAAAGATTGAATCAGTTTAAATTTAATCCCTTCAGGATCGAGCAGAAAAAAATGGGCTTGAGTGGCTTTTAAGGAGTCTTTGAGTCCAATTAAAACAGTATCAATGAGATCTCGCAAATCTGAAATCCCAATTAAATTATTTTGTAAATTCTCTATTTTTTCTTCAATTTTTATCCTTGTTTTTAAAAAGAATTGAGTGGTTATTCTTTCTGCTAAGGTCTTGATGGATTCAAAAAGAATCAAAATGACAAATGATGCTACAAATGTGTTAAATAAAAAAAGAGCGGGCCCTTCTACCCACGAAACCAAGATGACATACACTAAGGTTAAAATTCCTGCCAGGATAGAAAATAAAACCCCTTTGGCTACAAGATCTTCTAAATCTAAAATTTTTCGTTTGGTGATAGTTTGATAAATAAAATAAAGATAAATAATTAAAACAACATTTCCAATGGCTGGAAAAGGAAATCCAGCTTCAGAAAATTGATCGAAAATGAGCATGAGGAGGGTTCCCCATCCCCCTAAGACCAGATAAATTTGTCTTTTTCGTTCTTGGATCCCAAGCTTTGCCTTCCTTAGATGCTGTGTTAGGAGGAAAAAAGTATAGCTTACGATGGAGACCGCATACACATAAGAGGTGTATTTAAAAATCCAAAGTTGATCTGGGGGAAGTACAATCCCCAAGGCCGCCAAAAATCCCAGAATATAAATAAGTGTAAAATTTTTTGGGTGATCAATAACCTGGAGGAAAAAATACGCACTGCAAGGAGCCAAGGTGAGGGTAAGCAATAAATGAACTCGTTCTAAAAGAATTGAATTAAAGGTATGAGAAAAAAAGAAAAAAAGATTCCACAGAGAAATGGTGGCGCATAAGATTGTAAACCAGCGATATTGCTTTTCTTTAGTGCTTTTAAAAGCAGTGACTAGGGCAAAAGTAAGTGCCACAAAGGTGCAAAAAAGGCTGCTAATGGTGAGTGTATTCATGATGTTAGACTATTTTGAACTAACATAATGGCTTGAAAAAAGAAAGAACATGTAATACTTTAGTCTTTTCCTATTATGAAGATACTCGTAACAGGTGGAGCTGGGTTTATTGGCTCTTTTTTAGTTGATCGCCTTGTGCGTGATGGCCATGAGGTTCGTATTTATGATAATTTAGATTCTCAAGTTCATCTTGGGTCAACGACCCGACATCAAAAAAAACCGCCTTATTTAAATAAAGAGGCGGAGTTTATTTACGGAGATGTTCGAGATAGAGAAAGTTTAGCCAAGGCCCTTGAGGGGATAGAAGTTGTTTTTCATGAAGCGGCAGCTGTAGGGGTGGGGCAATCTCAGTATCAAATTAAACATTATATGGATGTAAATACAGGGGGCACGGCCAATCTTTTAGATATTTTAGCCAATGGCAAACACAGAGTTCAAAAAATTATGGTTGCGGCATCTATGAGCAGTTATGGAGAAGGGGGCTATCGATGTGCAAAATGTGGAGATATGAGACCTCCGCTTCGGACCGAAGAGCAATTGGCGCAAAAAAAATGGGAGCTTTTGTGTTCCAAATGCCATACGGTTTTAACACCGATTCCCATTCCTGAAACTGCCGAAAGACAATGCCAATCCATTTATGCGTTAAGTAAGCTAGATCAAGAAGAAATGGTTTTAAATTTTGGAAAAACCTATAACATTCCTGCCGTGGCGTTGCGCTATTTTAATGTGTATGGGCCTCGACAATCTCTTTCTAATCCTTATACCGGCGTTGCTGCGATTTTTATGAGTCGCATTAAAAATAATCATTCTCCTGTGGTGTATGAGGATGGATTGCAAACACGAGACTTTATTTCTGTTCTAGATATTGTGGAAGCTAATATTTTAGCCATGACTAAACCAGAAGCGGACTATCAGGCTTTCAATGTGGGGTCCGGAAAAATACTTTCAATTTTAGATATTGCAAAGGTTTTAATTGAACTTTATAGAAGGGTCGCTGACCCAAGCTCTGTTGAGCCTCACGTGACTTATCAGTTTCGCAAAGGAGATATTCGCCATTGTATTGCCGATATTTCTAAAATAGAAACAAAATTAGGTTTTAAGCCCAAAGTTTCATTTCAAGAAGGAATGAAAGAGCTTATTCGATATTCTCAAGAAGTAGAAGCCATAGATCTTTTTGATCAAGCCTCCCAAGAATTGAAAGCACGTGGATTGGCATAAACTCAAAGGACTCTTAGAATCTTACGACGAAAAACCCTTTCGTGCACAGCAAATCATGAAGTGGGTTTTTCAAAAGAAAGTTTCTTCTTTTTCTCAAATGACAGATTTGCCGGAAATCCTTAGAGAAAAATTAGAAAAAGAGTGTCAACTAACGACTCTAATTCTGGCACAAAGGCAAAAATCTCAAGATGGAACAGAGAAGTTCTTATTTGAGCTTTCAGATAAAAATACAGTTGAAACAGTTTATATTCCTTCCGATGACCGTGTGACCCTTTGTATTTCTACCCAAGTGGGATGCCGGATGGGGTGTAAGTTTTGTTTAACAGCAAAGCAAGGTTTGGTTCGTCACTTGATGCCTTTTGAAATCGTAAGCCAAGTCTTAGAAGTGCAAAAACAGGTTAGCCAACGTATTACCAATATTGTGATGATGGGGATGGGAGAGCCTCTTGATAATTACGAGGCTGTGATCGATGCTCTCAAAATCTTAGAATCTCCCTGGGGATTTCAGTTTTCACAAAGAAAAATTACTGTTTCTACGGTGGGCTTAGTTCCTGAGATTCTTCGTTTTGGAAAAGATTCCGATGTCAATTTAGCTATTTCTTTGAATGCCCCCAATGATGAAATTCGAAATCAGATCATGCCGATGAATAAAAAATATCCTCTGAAAGAACTTTTCGAAGCCTGCAAACAGTATCCTTTGAAAAAGAATCGTCGGATTACCTTTGAATATGTTCTCTTAGGAGGGATCAATGATGGTTTAGAGCATGCTAAAGAATTAGCTCTACAGATTAAAGGGATTCGATGCAAAATTAATCTTATCCCTTTTAATGAGCATCCTAAAGGGCCTTTTAAAAGACCTTCAGATGAAACAATTTTTACTTTTCAAGAATATCTTATCAATCAAAATATCACTGTGCTCATTCGAAAAAGTCGTGGGCGAGATATCTTGGCCGCCTGTGGGCAGCTTGTCAGCCAACATTACACAGAAAAATTTCTTACCGTACATTAAAAAGAGGAGATAACCATGTCACACACTATTGGAATTATCGGAGGATCGGGTTTGTATGAAATCGAAGGGCTTAAAAACATACAGGAGAAAAAAATCAAGACTCCTTTTGGAATTCCTTCTGATGTTTTTACGATCGGGCAGCTCAAAGAAACCACGCTTGTCTTTTTGCCTCGCCATGGAAAAGGGCATCTTCTTTCTCCTTCGGAAATTAATTACAGAGCCAATGTTTTTGGAATGAAAAAATTGGGGGTCCAAACTCTGTTATCTTTAAGTGCTGTAGGAAGCATGAAAGAAGAAATAAAGCCTGGAGATGTTGTAGTGGTCGATCAATTTATTGACCGCACCAAGGGAATTCGAGAGCATACTTTCTTTGAAAAAGGTCTTGTGGCGCATGTCTCTTTTGCAGATCCTATTTGTAAGGCTTTAGCAGATATTGTCTGCCAGGCTACTCAAAAGGTAACCTCACGATTGGGTCAGCGACCCTTGCACAAAAAAGGGACCTATCTTTGTATGGAGGGACCTCAGTTTTCAACCCGTGCAGAATCTCGTTTGTATCGTTCTTGGGGAGTGGATGTGATTGGAATGACGGCTGTTCCTGAAGTAAAACTCGCCAGGGAGGCTGAGATTTGTTATTCCACAATCGCCTTTTCAACAGACTATGATTGTTGGAAAGAAGATGAAGAGGCTGTTTCTGCAGATAAAGTTCTTGCAACGATTAAAAAAAATGTGGATACTGCAAAAAAAATCATTCAAGAGGTGATTCCCTTGATCGTATCAAAAACTTCGTGTGGATGTGCTCAAACGCTTAAATACGCGTTAGTAACGGATCGCACCAAAATTCCTTCAAAAACAAAAAAAGATTTAACCTTACTTTTAGGAAAGTATTTATGAGTATCGTGGTCGTTGGGACAACAGCCTTTGATTCTGTCCAAACGCCTTACGGAGCTGCAGAAAAAGTTTTAGGGGGCTCTGCGAACTATTTTTCCATGGCCGCAAGTTTTTTTACCCCTATAAAAATGGTCAGTGTCATTGGAGAAGATTTCCCCCAAGATCATTTAGAGTATCTGAACAATAGGAATGTCTGCACCAAGGGCATTGCAAAATTGCTAGGTAAAACCTTTCATTGGAAGGGGCAGTATGAACGAGATTTATCAGAAGCTGAGACCTTAGAAACTCATCTGAATGTTTTAGAACAATTTAAACCAGCTTTGCCGCATGAATATCGAAAATGTGAGTATGTTTTTTTGGCCAACATCGATCCTGATTTACAACAACAAGTTTTAGAGCAAATGGAAAGTCCAAAAGTGGTGGCCTGCGATACCATGAATTTTTGGATTTCGCTCAAACGAGAATCGCTCATTCAAACCTTAAAACGGATAGATATTTTCTTGCTCAATGAAGCAGAAGCACGCCAGCTTTCAGGAGAGTCCAACCTCATTCGAGCGGCTAAAAAAATTCATGCTTGTGGCCCTCGGATTATTATTATTAAACGAGGAGAGCACGGGGCACTTTTATATAATGAAGGAAGAATTTTTGTTTTGTCTGCGTTTCCTTTAGAAACGGTTCAAGATCCCACAGGAGCGGGAGATACTTTTGCGGGAGGTTTTATGGGGTATCTTGCAAAAAGCCAAAATGAGCTCGATGACACAACCCTTCGAAAAGCAATTGTCTATGGGACGGTGATGGCTTCTTTTAATGTTGAGGATTTTAGTTTTAACCGCTTAAAAACCTTAGACTGGGGTCTCATCGAGCAGCGCTACCGAAGCCTTCTAAACGCCCTCTCTTTTTAGAAATAAAGCTTATATTCTAAATTCACAGCTGTAGCTTTAGCCACATTTTTCCCAGCCAAAGGAACTTCTAAATTTAGTCCTGCATCCATGGGAAGTTTAAATGATCCTTGTCTAAACCAAGGAAGCGTTGAAAATCCAATTCCCACATCGGCACTGTGTTTTTGTTGGGCCGTATTGGCTTCTAGCCCTGGAGCATTGAATCCGAGGTCGCTTTGGAAGCGATCTTTTTGCTTAGAGAAGAAGGCATACGTCGCATTAATATTGAAAGCAGTTAAAAAACTATATTCTGCAGTTACAGCCGCATCCACTCTGTCGCCTAGATTTCGACGGATATTTTCGCTCTTTGTTGTAAAAAGTTCGCCTGTGTTTGGAACACGAAGGAGTTGTCGATCTGGAAGTTGGACCGTATATTTGACCCATGTATTTAAAAGGGTGTGAGGGATTCCAATATAGTCTACGAGAAGGGTAGAGCCTAGATCTGTTTGTCCATCTCCAAATCCAATATCGGTTAATACATTGGGATCATCGACTCTTCCTGTTGGCAATCGAACCCCAGATTTTGTCGCTAAAGACCAGTTTTGAGAATTCCAAAATCTATATTTAAGTCCTAATTCAATATCTCCAAGTCCTAGAGCATTCCAGTTTTCTAAAGGAGCATAGCCTGCTTTAGCGGCGCTATCTTGAGCAGCCTTGACCATATCTAGATTTCGAACTGTTGGACTAGGATGTCCTAAGACTTGAGCGCTTTTATTAAAAGCTAACTCAAAATTTGTTCGTGCAGAAACTACAGGGACAATGACGCCTAAGGTGAGATTCGGTGTGAGCCCGTATTCTAACGCACTCCCCATCACTAAGGTGGAAACTTCTAAAGAAGGGGCAAAGCTTCCTAAAGTAGAAGATTTGAGACCTGCGGCCGTCATTAAGTCGGCTAGCTGGCCACTTGCATCAAGCTTTTGTGCGGTAGCAAAGTCGATTGTTTTTGCATAGTGGCTGACCAAGCTTTTTTCGATGCCATCATTTCCAAATTGGGTTGAAAATCCAAACGCATAAATAGGTTTTACGCGAGCTCTAAATCTTCCAGCTGGCAGTGTCGCCGTATTTTCTGCCAAAAGGGGAAGACTGACTAAAAAAAGGGTTAGAAATGTGAATAGTTTTTTCATGGTTTTGTCTCCTTGTCATTCTCCGGCTTGACCGGAGAATCTATTTAAAAGCCTAGCCTAGGCTTTTGCATTTCTGGCGCCTCAGCCAGGTTTAAACTCAGGTACGTTATCACTCTTCAAAAAAATGTCAAATAGGGGTTGGCCAGAGGTAGTTGAAATTTTTTGTAAGAGTTCTTCCAGCTCTTTTTTTAAAAAACCGATCGTTAAAAAATCAATTTTCCCATTGGGGAGGACTAAAAAAGACGTAGGGACATTGATTAAATGGTATTGGCGAGAAACTTCATAGGCAGGGGTGTCGCAAATCAAAGGAAAGGTTACTCCATATTGTGTTGAAAATTCTTTTGTTTCTGGATCTTGTGCAATTCCCACCACCTGAAAATTTTTTCCTGTGTAGTGTTTATGAATTCTTTCAAAAAAGGGATAAGTGAATTGGCAGGTGGGACATGTTTTCTTGTAAAAAGTTAAAAGAAGTGGCCCTTTTTGAAGTTCCTTCGATAAAGTAAAATTCCCTAGGGTAAAATCTGGTGCTGTCATTGCTTTTTGAAAATCAGTCATTGGCAAAAACTATAGTGGTCTATTTTTTTAAAGACAAGGATTTTTTGATTTGCTATCGTGGCCTGCATGAAAGCCGTCGTTTTTCA
>JACPSU010000090.1 GCA_016193105.1 Deltaproteobacteria bacterium
ATTACAGGCTCCACTCCAAAGCGTAATCATCACTTTTTTGTTTTTGGGTAAAAGACTCTGGACAAGATCTCGGCAGCCTAAAATTTCCTTTTCAGCATCAAACGTATAGCCCCGCAGAGAAAAACCTAGGGTTTTTGTTTCCCAATCCATAGGATGCGAATAGCCATGACATCCTGCTTCCACATGGGGAAGTGCAAATATTTCTTTAGCAATGCGAATGGATTCTTTATTGCCAAAAAATTTTTCATCTCCTTCAGCCGCAATCAGAGAGACCGTATGAGGGATGGAATATTTTTGAAGAATTTCTTTTAAAACAAGCTCTGAACTATAGCGCTTGCGATCGATTTGGCTTAAATTTACAAATCCATCCCCATCAATATGAATAAATAAAATTCTTTTGCCATCGAGTGTCGTTGTATCAGGGCGAGGGATATCACGAACATCAAAAACTTCTTGAAAGAATAAAAAGGGATTGAGTCTCCATTGTTTAAGCTGAGTTGAAGGATCTCGATAGACCGCATACCCCGGAGCCACATACCCTCCCTGGGGCGTTACAACCACCAAAGCAAATTTTTCGCCTGAGTTTTCTTGCGTTGCAGATAAATAGACTCTGTTTTTAGAATCTAGAGAAGTTACTTTTGTGTAACTATCTGCCTCATAGACAAGTGTGCGTTCAAATTCAACCATTGAAGAAACTTTGTGATCAATATGAAGCCTCCAAGGCGTTTCTTGCTTTCCCCCACTCCATTGAAGATTTAGACTACGAAAAACTTTTTGAATCCCCATCTCTGAAATAGACTCCCCTGTCTTTAAATCTTTCTCAGCACCAAACTCTCCTAAAATAAGTATTTTTTTGTTCTTCTTTATTTGCTTTTCTAACCATTCACAGTAGGCCTGGGCCTTGACCATCTGTTTATCGTCAAACCATGTCACAATGCCCCGATATCTCTTCATCATGGCATCATCTGGAAGGGTCCCTTGATTGACATCCCAATAGATTAACTTAAGCCCCAGGTGATTAAGCGGCATCTCGGCATGTTCAAAAGTAGGATTTCTGTCCTCTCGAAAGTTTTTGAATTCCATCGCCTTTTCTTTTCCTTTCTGGCCTGCTTGAGGATTTTCAAAAACTTGAATACTCACCTGGTCTTGCTTCTCTGAACTATCATACAGAGCAAGGATATCTCGCTTCAGTTCCACGCGTGAAGCACAAAGAGAGGAAGATAGTAAAATCGAAGTCGCTCCAATGAATACACTAACCCCTTTTGTGCACACGTATTTCACAATACTTATAGTGTAGCTTAAAATAGTTGCTACCTTAAGACTTTTTTGCCACTTATGCTAAATTCTCTTTACTTCTCCATTTTTTTTCCTTTATACTATTTGTTAAGTCATTCTGAACAAAGTGAAGAATCCAGATTCCTCGTTTCACTCGGAATGACAAACCTAATAAAGGAGACTGTCATGAAAAAACTTATGTTCTTATTTGTAGTACTCAGCATCACTGGGATTTGTTCAACTTCCCATACAGCACCGGCTACTAATTCAGTAACATTGGATGCTGATGTAGGAAGTCTTTTTGGAGTCTCAGTGACCGGTGAGTTTGGTTTGCCTCTCAATATATCAGGGGGAGCAGCTTATTCTGCAGTTGGATCAGGCGGAACATTCTTTGCCAATACCAATTATAACATGGAACTGTCTAAAGATTACAAAGGATCCATAGGAGGCGGCTATCGTTTTCTAGATGATGAGGATGATGGACATACACATATCGGGGAAGCCATCTTAGGTGTTTCGACCTCTCTAGATAAATTATTAGGATTAAGTAAACAATGGACAGGCGGATTTAAAACTCATCTTGGAGCTGGCGCTGGTTTCAGATGGGAAGCGTATGTTGCGCTAGGCTACGTCTTCGCTATCTAATTTTTTATTTTTCTCACAACCTATCCCCCTCAAAAAGAGGGGGATAGGTGTTTTTAAAGTGTGTATGTCCAAAGCTTCACTTTTTGACCTCGAATATGTCATCTTCGACTTTGAAACTACAGGTTTAGATGCAGACAAAGACGATGAAATTCTTGAAATAGGCGCAATCCGCCTTAAAGGGACAGAGCCCACGGGAGAAGTTTTTAGTTCTCTTGTGAATATTCAAAAAAAAATTCCAGAAAAAGTTAAAGCCATTCATGGCATCCAAGATAAAGAGTTAGAAGGTAAACCACCCATTGAAGAAATTTTCCCTAAATTTTTAAATTTTTTAGGTAACAAAATACTCATCGCCCATAATGCAGAATTTGATTTGAGCTTTCTTAAGAAAAATTTAAAACGATTTCCCCATCTTTCTTTCCCCAATCATTGTATTGATACGCTCCAGCTTTCGAGACAGTTTTTTTCCTACGAAAAAGGCCATAGCTTAAGCGCCATTGCGGCTCGTTTTGAAATTCCGACAGATAAAGACCGGCATCGATCCGTAGGAGATTGCTACCTCACAGCCAAAATATTTTCAGAGTTTTTAAAAGCACTCCAACGAAGGAAATGTGCAACCCTAGCAGCCATTAAATCTTGTATTTTCCCTCCTCCCAAAATGCACGTCTCTCGAGAGCCCCAGGAGCTCACCCTTTTATAGATGGACATCCTCCTAGATCAAAAACCCTATCTTAAAAAAATTGAAGTTGTTGTCCAAGATTTAAAAACTCATCTCCATGATGGACTCACAGAAATCGAAGCTCAAAGACGTTTTGAAACTTTAGGCCCCAATACCCTCCCCATTCGAAAAGGGCTCTCTGCCTTAAAATTATTCTTAAAACAGTTTAAGGATTTTATGGTGCTCGTTCTCTTGGCTGTTTCTTTAATCTCCTTGTGGATCCAAGATATCAAAGATTTTATTATTATTATGGTCGTTGTCGTTATTAATACTATTCTAGGTTTTCTCCAAGAGTATAAAGCAGAAAAAACAATCGAAGCTTTAAAACGGACCGCCTCTCCAAAAGCCAAGATCATTCGAGATGGGAAATATCAAATGATTCTTACAGGCCGAGTCGTCCCCGGAGATATTCTCCTTTTAGAAGAAGGAGATATTATCCAGGCCGATGGAAGAATTATTGAAGTTGTAAATCTAGCCACTCAAGAATCTTTTATTACAGGAGAACCCTTCCCCATTGAAAAGAGTATTCGCACCCTTCAAGAGAGAGAATCTAAAAACTTAGGGGATCGAAAAAATATGACTTACCGAGGCTCTTTGGTCACCCGAGGGCATGGTAAAATGCTTGTTACGGCCACGGGGAAGGATACAGAGCTTGGAAAAATCGCCTATGTCATTCAAGAAATTAAAGATAAACCGACTCCCCTAGAACTCAAACTTCAAGTTTTAGGGAAAAATTTGGTGATGCTCACTGGCATTCTTTGTCTTTTGGTAGCCACCATTGGTATTTTACGCGGCCTTGAAACCGTTATGATGATTAAAACAGCCGTGGTCTTAGGCATTGCCTGTATTCCTGAAGGACTTGTAGCCGTCGTCACCATTGCTCTAGCCTTAGGCGTTCAGCGGATGTCTCGAAAAAATGCCATTATCCGAAGACTCCCCTCTGTTGAGACCCTAGGTTCTGTCACAACCATTTGCTCAGATAAAACGGGGACTCTGACTCAGGGAAAAATGGTGGCTCAACTGATGTATTTTAATGATCAGTTATTAGCTGTAGAAGATGAAAAACTTTTTCAAAATCCTACCGCTGACCTTGAGTTATTCTTAACCATTTGCACCCTCTGCAACAATGCCACATTGCAAAAGAAGGGGGGGGGCGCTGACCCAAATGAGTGGGAGATTTTTGGAGATCCTACCGAAGGAGCCCTTCTTCTTTTAGCAAGTCTTGCAGGCTTTGTGGAAGATTCTCTTTCAAAACAGTACACCTTTTTAAAGGAAGCCCCCTTTGATTCTAAAAGAAGATGCATGAGTAAAACCTACGCCCATGCTTGGGTCAGTGACCCTTCCAATCCTTCTTCTTGGATCTTTGTCAAGGGAGCTCCCGAACAAATCTTAAAAATTACAGATCAAGAACGCATTCAAACTCAAATTTTTCCTCTCAGTGAAGAAAAAAAACTTGTACTTCGAAAACATGTCAATGATCTGGCCTCTAAAGGCTACCGAATTTTAGCTCTAGCTTACCGTCCATTACAAGAAATTGAAAAAGAACAAGATCCTCTAACCCTTGAAAAAAATATTATCTTTTTAGGATTTGTAGCACTTGCAGATCCTTTAAGAAAAGAAGCCTCTGCTTCACTTGAAAAATGTAGAACAGCTGGGATCCAAACATTGCTTATCACAGGGGATCATCCCCAAACAGCTACCCACATTGCTAAAAAACTTTCTCTCATTCAAAAAGATGATGAATCGATCAATAGCCAGAAACTAGAACTGTTGTCGGATGAAGAACTCGACAGACAACTTCCAAAATATAAAGTTTTCTCGCGCGTTTCTCCCCTCATTAAACTTAGAATTGTAGAAAGTCTGCGTCGCCAAGGACATATTGTCGCTATGACTGGGGATGGGGTTAACGATGCTCCAGCCATTAAACGCGCCAATGTGGGAATTGCCATGGGAACAGGGACCGATGTCACCAAGGAAGCTGCAGACATTGTCCTAGCCGATGATAATTTTTCAACTATTATTGCTGCAGTTGAAGAAGGTCGAACCATTTATGCCAACATCGTAAAATTTATTCGCTATCTTTTGTCGTGTAACATGGGAGAAATTTTTATGATGTTAATGGCACTGATTGCAGGCCTCCCTCTTCCTTTTTTACCCATTCAAATTCTATGGCTAAACCTTGTAACAGATACCCCTCCCGCTTTAGCTCTGGGAGTGGAACCTGCACCTCCTGATTGCATGAAATATCCTCCTCGAAATCCTAAAGAATCTCTTTTTTCAAGGTCTCTTATGAATGACATTCTTTTAAATGGCTTTGTCATGGCCTGCATTACATTAGGAATTTTTATATTCGAAGTTTATGTTCTAAAAGCAGATTTAACAAAGGCTCGCACAGTCGCCTTTGCCGTTTTGGTTCTGACTCAACTTGTTCATGCTTTTAATTGCCAAGATGTCACGAAATCTATTTTTTCTATCGGATTTTTTACCAATAAATATTTAGTCTGGGCCATCCTTCTTTCCATTGGCCTTCTTTTGATTGGGATATATTTTCCTTTTTTAAATGAAATTTTTGGTCAAGAAGCCTTAAATCCCATAGATTGGATCTATGTCCTCAGTGCTTCTTTAGGAATTATTATTTTTAATGAACTGCTCAAATGGCGAAAACGCCTTAAACTAAGTATTTAACAAGAAGCGTTGCGAGTCCTAAAAACGAAAAAAATCCAAAGCAATCCGTAAACGTAGTCACAATCACTGCTGAGGCCACAGCGGGATCTATTTTAATGGTCTTTAATCCAATGGGGACTAAGGCTCCTACCAAAGCCGCAATAAAAAGATTCCCAATCATAGAAAGCATGAGGACAAGCCCTAAGACTGGAACTCCTTTCCAATAATAAGCTACGATGGCCATCACAAGACCATTAATCACACCATTGGCCACCCCAACATAGAGCTCTTTCACAATAACCTTCCAAGCATCAGAAATGGCCACTTCTCCCAATGCCAGCCCACGCACCATAATCGTAAGCGTTTGAGAGCCTGAAATCCCTCCCATACTTGCAACGATAGGTAAAAAAGTAGCTAGCATAACCACTTTTTGAATCGTACCTTCAAAAATATTAACCACTTGTGCCGCTAATACACAGGTCGCTAGGTTAATGAGAAGCCAGGTGGCTCTATTTTTAATAGACTTTCGAATGGGCGTAAAAACTCTCTCGTCTTTTTCAACCCCCGCCATTCGATATAAATTTTGAGTCGCTTCTTCTTGGATCACTCCCATCACATCATCTACGGTAATGACTCCTAAAAGTTTTTTTTCTTCATCCACAACAGGCGCTGCTAAAAAATTATGTCGCGTCATGAGCTGAGCAACTTCAGCCTGGCTTTGGTTGACCAAAATAGCTGAAACATTCGTACTCATTACATCCTTTAATACAGCAGAGGGTTGAGACATAATAAGTTGTCTTAAAGAAACAATTCCTACCAAATGTTTTTGCTCGTCAATAATATAGAGATAAAAAATCATGGGGGCTTGCGTCTGAGTTCGGACTGCTTCAATGGCCTCTTGAACTGTCGCTGTTTGGGAGAGCGAAAAAACATTGGAATTCATAATTCCACCCGCAGTGGTCTTGTCATAGGCTAAAAGTTTTGAAATTTGATTTTTTTGAGCTGGATCTAAGCTGGTCAAAAATCTTTGGACTTTTTCTGAAGATAACTTGCCAAAAAGATCTGCTGCATCATCGGGCTGAAGTTTTTTCACGAGCTCTAAGGCAGTTTCCCAAGGCATATGGTTAAAAAGCTCTTCTAAAAGTTCTGGAGTAAAATCCCGAACCGTACGAGAGGCCACTTTGGGATTAAATAAAAGATTAAAAAGAACATTTTTCTGAGAGTGATCGAGCTGTGAAAAAATAGATTTAATTTCTTCTGGAAAAGAAGTTCGGAGAACTTTTTCTAATTTTTCCGCAGATCCTACGCGCAGAAGCTTCGAAATAATTTTAACTAAAACACCATTGGCCATATAAAACTACTTCAAATTATTTTTAATCGTCTCTAGAAGATTTAAGGAATCAAAAGGCTTGGTCACATAATCATCTGCTCCCGATTCAATTCCCCAAAACCGATCACTCTCTTGGGCTTTGGCTGTAAGCATCACAATCGGTGTATTTTTAAGATTAGGATCTTTTTTAATTTCTCGACATAGTTGATAGCCATTGAGATTGGGCATCATTACATCTAATAAAATCAAATCCGGCTTTTCTTTTTTAGCTTTTTCGAGCCCTGCCAGCCCATCATGAGCAGACACAACTGAATACCCCTTGGCCTCTAGTAAAATTTGAATGGTATCAACCAAATCTTTTTCATCATCTACCAATAGTATTTTTTTTACCATACACTCCTCCTCCTATTTTATTTCACGTTGAACTTGCATACGAAGTTGCTTTTTCAAAATAGATAAAAGCTCATATTCCCATTTGCTCTTATAAACCACAGGAATATCTTTAACTTTTTCATCTTTCATCTTTCCATTTGACTTTTCCACCTTTTGATCGGTTAAAAAAACAAAAGGCAAATCTTTCATGAGTGGCATTTCTTTTAAACGATCCACCACTTTTTCTCCAGACAAATCAGAAAGCTTTAAATCCAACACCACCACATGCGGCTTCATTTCCTGACACTCCTCAATCCCACGAAAAGCAGAATGACATTGCTTCACTCGATACCCTTCTTCTTCTAAAAGCTTCGACACTTTTTCTGAAAATTCCACATCTTCATCCACCAACACTACCACAGGAACAGCCGTAGCAGGTAACGTAAACCGAAAGGTTGTCCCTTTGCCGATTTCACTTTCAGCCCAAATCTTACCCCCTTGAGCCTCAACTAAACTTTTCACAATGCTAAGCCCCAACCCTGTCCCCTTAGTATGAGCTCCCGGCCCTTGCAGACGGACAAAGCGCTTAAATAAATGCTGCAAATTATCCTTTTCAATTCCATGGCCTGTATCGGTCACTGAAATCTCCATCAAGCTATTTTCTAAAGCTCTAGCAGACAAAATAATCTTACCCCCATTCGGCGTCGCCTTAAAAGCATTGTTAACCAAATTATCCAAGATCTGCTTCGTTTTTAATTCATCCGCATAAATAAAATAATCCTTGGAACACTCCACCAAAATCTTTACCCCACATTCTTCTTCAAAAGAATGAAAATGATGCGCCACACTACAAAGCATTTTATATAAAGAGAGTTTTTCTAGACGATATTGCATCACCCCTGCTTCAATTTTAGAAACATCCAAAAGATCGTTTGAAATCGCAATCATATGATCAATATGTCTCACCATAATCTGAAGCACTTCTTCTCTTTTCTTAGCCCCTAGTTTTGAATTATTTAACAAGGCCAGGGTGCTTTTTAAAACTGTTAAGGGATTTCGAACTTCATGAGAGACCATGGCTACAAAATCACTTTTGAGTTGATTGCTTTTTTGCATTGTTTCTAGCGCCAGCTTCAAGTCTTGAGTTTTTTGATCCACTGTTTTTTGAATGGCCTCTTCCATTTTTCGAATTTTGGTCAGATCTTGAAACACCAAAACCAAATGCTGGTGATGCTCCATTTCAATCAAATCAACCCTCATAGAAACCGATAAAGATTCTTTTTGTTTTGTCAGTAAATCAAATTCTAAGATGTGTTGTTTCTTTTCTTGCAGCGTTCTCTCCAAGAGTTGCCGTACTTTAGAATTAGAATCTAAGAGTTTAAGTCCTTCTTGCATGAGTTCTTGAGCAGAATATCCCGTCAGCTGAGTCATTTGTGTATTGATATCCTCAACCTCAAAGGTCGCAGGGTTCACAAATACAATCGCATCCAACATCCTGTGAAATGCGGCATGATATTTGTCTTTAAAAGCATTATCGCTCATATACCTTTTCCCACCTTAACATATCGGAATTTCTAGTAAAAATGTTTAATTTTATGTATAGTCCCCTATATGAACTTTATAGAAATAGGACTCATCGTTATCCTTCTTATTGTATTTGTGGGGCCGTTCTTAAATCATGCGATTGAACAAAATCTAGAAGTTTTTCTGTTTGTCATGGGCGTTTTGGCCCTCACGGTAGCTCAACTCTGGAGTGGCCATGTCCTTCATGAAGCACTGATTCACCCACTCCCCATTAGCGTTGTTGTTTTAATCGCTGGGTTTCTGTTTAAATTTACCCGAAAATATTTAGATCGGGGCGTAAAATATATTTTTAAATTTATTCCCCAATCCTTATTTTTATTTTTTCTCATTGTCACTTTAGGACTCCTTTCGAGCATCATCACTGCCATCATTGCAGCTTTAATTTTGGTAGAACTTGTCACCATTTTAGATTTAAATCGAAAAACGGAGATCAACGTCACCATTCTGGCTTGTTTTTCGATTGGCCTAGGGGCAGCTTTAACTCCCGTAGGGGAACCCTTAAGTACGATTGCGGTAGCCAAACTCAATGAAAATTTTTGGTTCTTACTCAAGAACTTTTATGCTTTGATTATTCCTGCCGTTTTATTTCTGGGAGTTGTGGCCCCCTGGTTTCAAGGAAGAAAAAGGGTCAAAGATGACTCAAAAAAATTAAAACCAGACTCTAATACAGATGTCATTTTAAGAGCTGGAAAAGTTTATCTTTTTGTGATGGCTCTTATTTTCTTAGGTACAGGATTCAAACCTTTGATTGATGCTTATGTCGTAAAGCTCTCCAGTAGCATTTTATTTTGGCTCAATATGACCTCTGCCATCTTAGATAACGCCACTCTTGCGGCTGCAGAAGTTGACCCCTCTCTTTCTATGATTCAACTCAAATCGATCCTCATGGGGCTTCTCATTAGTGGCGGCATGCTGATTCCTGGCAATATCCCCAACATCATCGCTGCCAGTAAACTTAAAATCACAAGCCGCGAATGGGCCCAG
Organism: Deltaproteobacteria bacterium; assembly: GCA_016193105.1. Taxonomy (GTDB): domain Bacteria; phylum Bdellovibrionota; class JACOXK01; order 2-02-FULL-40-11; family 2-02-FULL-40-11; genus JACPST01. Next base: position 9,570 of record JACPSU010000090.1, read on the forward strand.
CTGGGAGTTCCCCTAGGCCTCATCATGATGGTCATTTATTTTTTGATTCTTGAAGTATTTTAACTCAATCTTTTTTTTAATCTTCCGATAAAGAGCATGTGAATCAAATTTTGCTAATGATATTTTTCACACTTACACTTGTACTGCCTCTCAAGGCTTATTCTGTTACAAGTTTTTCTATGTGCGCTGATATTACTGATTTAGAAGTCGACAAAAACAGTGATGGTACTTTTGATATAACTTTTAGTATTCCTACAGAAGATGGCCGCAGCAATAAATATATGAGAATTTATTTTTCGGGTTCCAATCTTGAGTCCAGGACACTCGATATAGCAAATAATTTAAAAACTTGTTATTCAGCTGTTTTCTATCATCCTGCTCCACAACCTAATCAGATGGCAATTATCTCAACGTATAAAATCAAGCTTAAACCTCCTCCTCCTATCTCAAGGGCTCCCGTTATACGTAAATAGAGATTACACACAAAATCTTGTAAATTTATTTTAAAAATAATACAGTAGCTTAGCATGCGAAATTTAATTTTTGCGCTTGTAGTTGTTTTATTCTCTTCTTTATTCCTGACCAGCTGTCTCAAATATGACAAAGAGACCGTTCATCTCATTTTAAATCCACGGAGTGGCGAAGGAGAAATTTCGTATTTTGTTGAAAATATTACTTCTGATGAAAAAGCACCTGAAAAACAAGCCTCTGAGATCCAAGAGCTCTTAAGAGACACCAAAAAAGGGAAATACGAAAAAGAGTGGAAAGAGATGGGGCTTAAATCCATCAAATCCAAGCTCACCAAAAAAGATAATGGGAATTACGACGGAAAGATGTCTGGGAAATTTAGCTCTCTATCGATGCTTTGCTGGAAAGGAGAGCTTATTAGAGAATATAAAATGGACAACAAATCACTCCAAATGGATTTTTCAAGCAGCGATTTTCCCTCTGAAATTACGATTGAATCTAAGATCCCAATTCTCATGTCTAATGCTTCCACTCCATCTAAAAATAAATTAATACACACCTGGACTTTTGCCCCGAAACAAAGAAGACTGGTACTTATAGAATTCCAATAATGAAACTTATTTCACAATGGGTTGTCATCCTTGTATTATTCATAAGCTTCACAGTTTATGCCGAAGTTGACCCCTATAATACCTATCAGTGGAATGGAAAAACCTCACAATGGTTTGAGTGGTGGTATTACAAAGTTTTAGATCCCGAAACTAATCACTCTTTTTATTTTTGCTACGGTATTGTGAATCCCCCCACCAAAGATTCTTCTTCTCCTCACGCCAGAGCGTTTGTTTCTTTTGGTGACTTTCAACAAAAACTCATTTTACAAACAGAAGTTCCACTGGAAACATTTATGGCCAGCTCTACAACACCCTTTATTCAAGTGGGCCCACATACAGCCACAGATCGAGGTCTATCGGCTGCCTTCTCTGACCAAGGCCATCGTGTCCAATGGCTTCTTTCCGTAAAGAAAAAAATGGGATGGAACGCCATGGGATGGGGGCTTTCTGAACGAGGGCTCTTTAATATCTACTGGCATCCCGCCCAGATGGA
>JACPSU010000091.1 GCA_016193105.1 Deltaproteobacteria bacterium
AATAGTTGGCGCAAAAAATGGCTATGAGGGGCTCTATCAATTTGATAAAGAATCTCCCGATATGGTCATTGTAGATTGGAATATGCCTGGTCTTCCAGGTACTGAGGTTTGCAGAACGATTAAAGAAAAAAATAAACAAATGCCTATTTTGTTACTGACCATCCAATCTCAACTTCAACATAAAAGAGAAGGATTTCAGGCAGGGTGTGATGACTATTTGGTGAAGCCTTGTGATGTGGAAGAGCTCTTGGCGCGTGTGCAGCATTTATTAAGCAAGCTTCAAAAGCCAGTTCCTCAAAAGCTGACGTATGGAGATATTGCATTAGATCCCCAAACTCATCGAGTGAGCAGAGGAGGAAAGGTCATTGATCTTTCCTTAACCGAATATTCTTTGTTGGAATATCTGATGCAAAATGTGGATCAGGTTTTGTCTCGAAAGGCGATTTTAGAACATGTGTGGGGGACCAATAATCCAGACACATTTACCAATATTGTGGATGTTTATATGAATTATTTGAGAAAAAAACTAGATGCCCCAGGTCGTCGGTCACTGATTAAAACAGTCCGCGGCTTTGGGTATATGCTGGAGGATTTAAGCCTCCGCAAAGCAGCATAAGGGCAGGAGGGGATTATGAGTATCGAAGGAATCAAAGTACTAAATGTAAAAGTACTGGTTGTAGATGATAATCAAGAAGATATTAATATGGTTCGGGACTTTTTATCGACGAAAGGATACGAAATCCTAGAAGCGCGTTCTGGGGAACAAGCGCTTTTGAAGGTCAAGCAAATGAAACCGGATCTTGTAGTTTTGGATTGGCTTTTGCCGGGAATGCAAGGCGTTGATATTTGTAAAGAAATTAAAACAACGACTCCCAATGTTCCTGTGCTTATGCTTTCAGTACATAAAAGTGCAGAGCATAAGGTCAAAGCTTTTCATCATGGATGTGATGATTATGTGAGTAAACCCTGCGAACTCGAAGAGTTGGAAATTCGCATTCAAAATCTTTTAAAAAGAAGCAGCGTCATTACGACCAAAAAAATGTTTAAATTGGGAGATATTGAAGTAGATGTTTTGGCCCATCGTGTGACCAAAGCAGGTCAGTTTGTAGATTTAACGGTGAAGGAATACTGCCTCTTAGAATTTTTAATGATTAATTCTGGAAAGGTAGTAACCCGAAATATGATTTTGGAACAAGTCTGGGGAGCGGATACTGAAACTTTTACCAATATTGTGGATGTGTATGTCAATTATCTTCGTAAGAAAGTAGACCCACCTAAAGGGGATACCTACATTAGGACGATTCGGGGAATTGGGTATATGATGGAAGATCCCCATTCAAAACAGAAAGCTGCTTAGGCCAAATTTAGAGCCAACATTTTTACTTCTGTCATCTGTTCCATGGCATATTTAATGCCTTCTCTCCCGTAACCAGATTCTTTAACTCCACCATAAGGCATGTGATCCACACGAAACGTAGGTATATCATTGTGAATAAGACTTCCCACCTGAATTTGCTCATAGGCTTGAAAAAGGGTTTGAATATTGTTTGTGAAAATCCCCGCTTGTAGGCCATAGGGGAGCTGATTGATAGAACGATAAACGTCCTCTAGTTTTTTAAAGGGAATTAGATTCACTACGGGGCCAAAAATTTCTTCAGAGCACACTTTCATATCGGCTGTGACTTGGGTTAAGGCCGTAGGTTCTATAAAGTTATTTTTTCTTTTTCCTCCACAAAGTACGAGAGCTCCTTTTTGTTTTGCCTCTTCAATCCAAGATTCTACGCGTTTGGCTGAAAGCTCATCAATCAGTGGGCCAATATCTGTTTTTTCATCGAGAGGATCTCCCATTTTAAGTTGAGACATAGCTTTCAAAAAACGGCTTTTAAAATTTTCAAATTCTTTTTCGTGAATATAAATCGTTTGAACGGAAATACAAATTTGGCCACTCCCTGAAAAAGCTCCATAGACACAACGTTCAATAGGTTTATCTAAGGGGACCCCTTCATCAATAATAGTGGCCGCAATGCCCCCCAGCTCTAAAATCACTTTCTTTTTGGGTGCTAAGGCTTTTAAATGCCATCCCACGCGTGCACTTCCTGTAAAGGTGAGCATTTTAAACCGAGAGTCTTGAACCATTTTTTCAGCGAGTTCATTTTTACAAGGCAAAACTGAAAAAGCCCCGTCCGGCAATCCACTTTCCATGATAATTTTAGCAAGTTTTAGAGAGGTGATCGGTGCTTGAGGCGGTGGTTTTAAAATGACCGTATTTCCACACGCCAGCGCAGGAGCTACTTTGTGTGAAACTAAATTGAGAGGGTAATTAAAAGGAGAAATAGCCAAGATAGGGCCAATGGGAAATCTCTTGGTGAGTGCGACTCGAGATTTGGTTGTGCTCAGATGATCCAAAGGAATCACTTCTCCTAAAAGTCTTTTGGATTCTTCCATGGCCAGCGTAAACGTATTGATCGATCTTGATGTTTCTCTTTGAGCCTCCCGAATGGTTTTTCCCATTTCTTGGGAAATGGTTTCAGCCAGTTCTTTTTCGTGAAGTTCTAATCCTTGAATAATTTTTTTTAAAATTTCAGAGCGTTCAAAACTAGAAAACTGTTTAGTGATTTCAAAAGCTTGAACTGATTTTTGAATGGCTTCTTCGATATCCTTTTCTTGAGCTTGGCAAACAGTGCCTACAACTTTTTGGTTATAGGGATTTTTAATTTCAATGTTCATGTAATTTGTTTTTCGTACCACCGATATGTTTTATAGCGTCTGCCACCCATCAGCTCTGCGGCGCTTACCATGCGCTTATTGTTGGCCAAGATCCAAGACATTTCTCCTGAGTGAATTCCAATTTTTGCTGCGCGGTTTATCATCTGAACATAACAGTAAGCCCCTAAACCAGTTTTTTGATATTCTTTAATCATCCCTAATTGAATGCCCCTAGCCGTTTTAATTTTTCTAGAATAATAAAGAATTTTTAAAAGTCCAAACGGGAAGAGGTGCCCATTGGCTTTTTTAATGGCTTCATTATAATTGGGGAGTGTAAAACTAAACCCGACGGGACGTTGATTGACTTCAACAAAAAAACAAAGCTCAGGAATGATGGCTTGCTTAAGGTCATCGGCTTTAAATTCAATTTCTTCTTTGGTCATGGGGGCGGCTCCCCAGTTTTGAGCTAAAGATTCATTGATCATATCCATAGCTGTATAGACATCTTTTAAAAAGTTTTTCTTCTTATCTACGGGCCTGACGGTAGGTTTGAGTGTTTTTTCAACGTATTCAGACATTTGTAAAAGAGGTTCTGTGAGTGCTTTTTGGGACATGTCCATATAATACGCATAAGAGTCCATCGCAGGGTGAAATCCAGACTGTTCGATTAACTGAGCGTAATAAGAGGGATTATGAGTCATCATAATATAGGGATCAGAATTAAATCCATCGATGAGAAGTCCGCACTCATCATTAATGGTGAGATTAAAGGGACCTCTTAGAGTTTCTTTCCCCTTCGATTTGGCCCACTCCTGGGCTTTTTG
>JACPSU010000130.1 GCA_016193105.1 Deltaproteobacteria bacterium
AAGGAGAAAAACAATGGCTGCTTATATACGCTTTTGGATTCGGATGACGCTATGGGCGCTGAAAGGAAATACAACGTATTATCTATGGATTGGTTTTTTGGGATGTCTGATTTTAATGGGGGCCAGTCACTATTGGGTGCAATTCACTCAAGGATTTATTGCAACCAATATTTCTCAGCAGGTGAGCTGGGGTGCCTATATTGCCAATTTTACGTACCTTGTGGGGGTGGCTGCGGCAGCTGTACTTTTGGTTTTCCCGTCTTATGTCTATCATAAAAAAGAAATTAAAGAGGTGGTCCTTCTGGGAGAGTTATTGGCGGTTTCAGCCATTCTCATGTGTCTTTTATTTATCAGTGTAGATTTGGGACGTCCGGATCATTTTTGGCATATTATCCCAGGGATTGGAAAACTAAATTTTCCTTCCTCTATCTTGGCCTGGGACGTGGTGGTGCTTAATATTTATCTTGTTTTAAACCTCTATGTTCCTGGATATTTACTTTGGAAAAAATATGTGGGGGCGGAGCCAACAGATAAAACCTATCTTCCGTTTGTCTACATTTCGATTATTTGGGCCATCAGCATTCATACGGTGACCGCCTTTTTATACGTTGGACTGGGAGGACGGCCTTATTGGAATGCAGCTATTTTGGCTCCTCGATTTTTGGTGAGTGCTTTTGCCGGGGGACCAGCTATTTTGATTCTCATTTTTAAAACGATCAATACTTTTTCTGATTTTAAAGTTCAAGAAGCCGTTTTTGAGTACCTAAAAAAAGTATTTTTATATGCTATGCTTGCCAATTTATTTTTGCTGGGGTGTGAAGTATATAAAGAGTTTTATACAGCCAGCCTTCATGTGGCATCGATTCAATATTTATTTTTTGGTCTTCATGGTCACCATATGCTGGTCCCCTATATTTGGTCTGCTTTGGGAATGGAAGTCATTGCGATTGTGATCCTCTTGTTTCCAGTCTTTAGAAATCAATGGAGGTATATAAGAGTCGCCTGTGTTTTTGCGATTATTGGAATTTGGGTTGAAAAGGGGATGGGGCTTCTCATTCCTGGGTTTGTTCCTTCTTCTTTGGGAGATATTGTGGAATACACTCCTTCGATTCATGAGTTCTTCATTTGTCTTGGAATTTGGGCCTGTGGTGCCTTGGCCTATACCCTGATGGCTAAAGTTTCTATTGCCATTCAGATGGGCAAGCTCAAAGAAGAGAAGCATCGGTCATCCTGAGCCCCCGATCAAAGTCGAGGGCAAGCTCCGCGAAGGATGACAGTGCGTAAGTCAGCATGTGAGCGACCTTGAGACCCTTCGTTTTTAAAAGAGGCGCATTGGCGTGATCAGGTAGGGGCGAAAGCGATACAAGTTGAATTAGATCCAGTAGTTGCTTTTGTGTTCTGATAACGTATAAAAGTAATTTACATGAAAAATAAATTCAAGAAGTCGATTGCAGAATTTATTGGAACCTTTGCTTTAGTTTTTATGGGAACCGGCAGTATTTTTATTTGTCCACCCTCCGTTGTCCCTTTGGTCTTTGGATTGATCATTATGGTTATGATCTACTCTCTGGGGCATATCTCAGGAGCCCACTTTAATCCGGCTGTTACGTTGGGATTTGTTGTTGTGAGAAGGTTTCCCTTCAAAGAGCTTGGGTGGTATTGGGGGGGCCAAATTTTAGGAGCTATTTTAGGAAGTTTTTTGGTTAAGTTTTTATTTTTTTCTGAAGCAAGCATTGGGGTGACACTTCCTTCTATTCTAATTTCTAAAGCCTTCTTTTTAGAGGTTATTTTAACATTTATTCTCATGCTTACAATTATAAGCGTAGCAACCGATTATCGAGCACAAGGATACATGGCAGGACTTTCTATCGGAGGGGCTGTTTGTTTAGGAGCTTTTATTGGAGGGCCTCTCACGGGAGGCTCTATGAATCCAGCTAGAAGTTTTGCTCCTGCTTTGATGTATTCACAATGGGATTTTCATTGGCTCTATTGGATTGCTCCTATGGTAGGTGCAGCATTAGCAGCCCTAACCTATGAATTTATCCGATGTGAAGCCCAAGAAGGTGAGAATAAAAAAAATGTCAAGGGATGTTGTTGAAAAATTTTCTAATCATCAAAATAATAAAAGAAGCTAGGAATGGTATTCAACTCTTCTTTGAGCACAAAAGCTTTTTTGGCTTTTAAGATTTTAGACACTTCACTTTCAGGATCTAAAATATTTCCAAATTTTCGAGCACCGGTGGGGCATGCTTCGAGGCATGCAGGGTAACGACCTTGGCGTACCCGGTGGAGACAAAAAGTACATTTTTCCATGACTCCTCTGGGGCGAATGCGATTGCTTAAATACGATTGATTGGGATTGACCTCTTGGGGTTCAAGAACCGGATCTGCTAAATTAAAGTTTCTAGCCTCATAGGGGCAGGCGACCTGACAATACCGGCACCCAATGCACCAGTCGTAATCAATGACGACAATACCATCAGGCTCTTTCCATGTGGCCTGAACCGGACAGGCTTTGACGCATGGGGGATTGTCACATTGCATACATTGAACAGGAAGGTAAAATTTGCCTTCGCGAGGAACCGATTCTCCTTTGTAATATCGGTCTGATTTTTCAAGGTTAAAAGATCCTCGGTCGAGCTCTAGAACCTTAATGTATTGAATTTGTGGATTTCGACTTTGATTGTTTTCTTCCACGCAGGCTTTGACGCAATATCTGGACCCATTGCAGGCTGAAAGATTTAAGCAGTATACGAATTTAACTCCAGGAATGGGGGCTGGATCTGCAATTTTAACATCGGTTTTATAATTTTTTTTGGTTTCTCGCTCAATTCTAGAAAAAACTTTTTCTTTGTCTCTCGGATCCATTTCCTTATAGTGCTTTTGGAAAAACTTTTCCCAGGTATAGCGATCTGAAATATAAGGAGAGGGGGGGAGCGAGGAGGCGACCCCCAGACTGGCTCCTCCAGCAAAAAGGCCTTTCAAGAAAGCTCTGCGAGAAAGTTTCTTGTTTGAGCGATTTTCAATGAGGCTTCGAAGACGTTGAGTCCATTTCATGATGGTCTCCTTTCTTTTTTCCTAAATTGGGAAGGTGGGGCGGCGGAAACGCTTTGAGCTTTGGGAATTTTGGCTTATGGGCATCGTGGCATTCAATGCAAATGGGTTTTATCTTTTGGGTTTGCCAGTTGCCTTCTAATCTTCCATGAAGTC
>JACPSU010000093.1 GCA_016193105.1 Deltaproteobacteria bacterium
CGACGCTGCCAATATTATTTCTGTGGCAGCTACAGATGCCCTAGATCAAAAAGCCTCTTTTTCTAACTATGGAAAAACGATGGTGGACTTAGGAGCTCCAGGAGTAGCGGTGTTTAGTACATTACCAAACAATCTCTATGGAACTCTCAATGGGACATCGATGGCGACCCCCCATGTGGCGGGCGCAGCTGCACTTATTTGGGCCTATAAACCGACATTGAGCGTCTATGATCTTAAGGATTTAATGCTCAATACCGTCGATCATGTAGATTCGATGAAAGAGACGACCGTCAGTGGTGGGCGCCTTAATGTCTATAACGCGATGGCGTTTAGCCTCTTGTCATTCTGACAGGCTGTCATCCCCGTGCTAAGGTTGTCATCCCCGTGAAAACGGGGATCTAGTCTTCGTATTTTTGAAGTCGCTTCTGTAAGTCTTTCACTTTTTTCCGCAGCTGGATAATTTCTTTATGCAGGTGTGCAGCGCTGGTGACCGCCTCAAAACCTTTTTGCAGTTGATCTTTCATATGAACGAATTCTTGGGCCCCCGTTTTAAATGTCTTTTGAAAAAAAGAGGAAATCGAGCCTTCGCTTCCCTTAATAATATCTCTTAAAACATGAATGGGAAGAAGACTCTTTGACTTTTTTTCCGTCTCAAAAATAATTTGGGTCAGTGTATTGGACGTAATATCTTTTTCGGTGCGATTGTCGATCACGACAATATCTTCGCTCTTTCGAATCATCTCAGCCAGATCATCCAATGTGACATAGCAGCTTCTGTCGGTATCGTAGAGCTTTCGATTTTGGTAGCGTTTAATAACCTTTGTCTTTTGCTTCATCTTGAGCTTCTTCTGGGGCCAAACTTATGAGAACAGCCCCCATAAGTCAAGGTGTCTCAGCTGTCTCAAGTCCACCTCAAGTTTCCCTGGCTTTTTGACGATACCATAAATGAGAGAAGAGTGGCGGAAGTGTATGGGAATCGAACCCACCACAGGCCTAGCTTAAACCGGGTCTGTCGCTGGATTTGAAATCCAGGAAGCACACCAGAGACTTTTACACTTCCAAACCTCTTTCAAAATATATGGAATTTAAACCCAGTCAAGTTATCAAAGCATTGCTCATCGGGGCAGGAGTACTTCTCGTCATTCTGATGCTTACATTTCCTTCGCCCAAAGCGCCTTCACTAGATTCAAAGAAGATTTCTTCAATAGCGCAAGATGTGATGGCCCAAGCCCAATTGATTACCAAACATCGAACTCTCAAAGAAGACTTAAATGTTCAACGAGCCCTTTTTTATTTTTCTTTAGGAGAACTGGCCAGTGAAAAAGGCAATGTCAACGAAGCCATTGAAAGTTATAAAACGGCATTAAAATATGATCCTAAATCCTCTTTTTTGCATGCGCGCTTAGGAGAAGAATACCTTAAACGATCTGAATATGAAATTGCTTTGACACACTTAAAAAAAGCAGTGGAGTTTGATCCGAATGCGCTTCAAGCGCATCTCCTTTTGGGAGGGATTTATGCAGCAACCAAAGAGTATCAAAAATCAGAAGGGCACTATAAAAAAGCCATTGCCTTAGATCCAGAAAATGAAAAATCCTATCTCTTCTTAGCTACTCTGTATTCTGATCAGAAAAAATATGATTTGGGAATTGAAACCCTTCAATCCATACTTAAAAAAGAGCCCCAATCTTTTCTAGCTTATTATTATTTAGGGCAGATCTACTCAGATCAGGGGAAAGTTTCTAAAGCCATTAGCCAGTATAAAAAAGCCTTAAAAATTCATCCTGGTTTTTATTCTGCTGCCGTTGCTTTGGGGCTTTATTATGAGACGACAGATCAGGTGGATAAGGCCATTGATCTATACATGGCAGCCTTAGAGCGTGGAGAAAGAAATAGTCGTCTTTTAAAAAGGGCCGTGCAGTTACTTTTAGCTAAAAAAGACTATACGCGGGCATTAAAACTTTTAGAAGATTTAAAACTTCAAGATCCAGATGATTTAAATAACCGCCTTCGTGTGGGGCTTATTTATTTTGAAATGAAAGAATATGAAAAGGCCAAGGTTGAATTTGAAGAATTACAGAAAAAAAATCCAGATTCTGATCGTATTTTGTTTTATCTCTCTGCGGTTTATGAGAAGACGGGTGAAGCTGAAAAAGCTCTGCAGCTTTTAAAACGTATCCCAGAAAAATCTACTTTTTATTTAGATAGTGTCGCGCATCATATTTATCTTTTAAAAGAAAGTGGAAAATATGAAGAAGCTTTGGCCCTTTTGATCCCTAGCCTTAAAAAATATCCCAAACATGTTCCTTTTTATGATCTTCAAGCCTCGATCTTTGAAAAACAGGAAAAATACGACAAAGCCATAGAAGTGATTCGGCAAGCGTTAAAACAGTTTCCCAAAGAAGAGCGTCTTGTTTATTATTTAGGGGCTTTGTATGACAAACAAGGGGATACCGAACGAGCTCTCTCTGTAATGCAAGATATTTTAAAGACAAATCCCAAAAATCCCGATGCTTTAAACTATGTGGGATATACCTATGTGACCCAAAAACAAAAACTAGATGAAGCAGAAGCGCTGATCAAAAAGGCTTTAGCGTTAAAACCAGGCGAAGGGTATGTTGAAGATAGTTTGGGTTGGCTCTATTATGTCCAAGGGAAATATAAGAAAGCCAAAGATATTTTAGAAAAAGCGGTTCAGATGCGTTCTGACGAAGCTGTGATTTTAGATCACCTGGCCGACACCTATTTAAAGCTTGGAGAAACAGAAAAGGCGTATCTGACCTATCAAAAAGCAATGAATGCAAAGCCTGATCGAAAGACCACCGATGCCATTAAACAAAAACTAGAGAAGCTCTCCGAAAACGAAGTGATCAAAAAACGCTTCCCCGCTAAAAATAAATAAGCTATTATTTTTCTTGTGCTTCCCTCAACTTTTAAGCCATGGCTTGGAGTATTTTTTCTTTTTTGTGTGGGCTGTGGGCCTTCCTTGCATGACATCATTCCAGAAGCAGATCTGGCACAAAAGTTTCGTCATAATCAAGAAAAAATAGTTGCTTTTCGAGGACTGGGGAGAGCGGCCTTCTCTTTACAGGGACAAAAGGGGACAGTAGAAGTTTTGGTGGTGGCTCAAAAACCAGATCAACTTAGAGTCGAAACCTCTCATTTTTTAGGCTACCCCTTAACCACACTGACAATTCACAAAAATAAACTGATTTATTATGTAGAAGCCTATGAGCGCTACTATGTGGGAAAAACGGGAGATCCATCAGCACAAAAGTTTTTACCCTTCGGACTCAAAGAGAAAGATTTTTTAAATATTCTTCTTTTTTCTAAAAGCGTGTATGAGAAATTTAAAAAACATCCTAAATATCAGCTCTCTTTTTTAGATATTGAAGAGGATGAAAAACAAAAACTTTTTTACCCTAAGGGATTTAGAATGACGAACAAAGAGACCCAGGAATATGTAGAAATTGGTTGGCATTCTTTTGATTTAAATGCACAAAAATTTCCAGCTCGACTCTTTGAGTTAGCACAGCCTCCTCAATCCAGGCGTGTAGAGCTTTCATCCTCTCAAAAAGTGATCCCTATTTTTAAGGGGGAGGACGAGGCAGGGAGCTTAGAAGCTAAATAGTCCTTGAGTTTGAGGGTAAATCATGTTTTGAGTAAACAGTTGTGGAACAATTACTGGACATTCGAAATTTAACCACCTCTTTTTTCATGGAAGAGGGAGAACTTAAGGCTGTTCATGATGTGAGCTTTAAGATTCCTAAAGGCAAAACTCTTGGCATTGTTGGAGAAAGCGGGTGTGGTAAAAGTGTGACGGCACTTTCCATTATGCGTTTGATTTCCGAGCCTCCAGGAAAGATTGTGGAAGGTCAAATCCTCTATCGAGGTGCTGATCTGACGAAACTTCCTTTAAGTGAGATGCGAAATATTCGGGGTAATAAGATTTCAATGATCTTTCAAGAGCCCATGACCTCTCTAAATCCTGTTTTTACGATTGGAAATCAAATCGAAGAAGCCATTGCGCTTCACCAAGATTTGAATCCCAAAGAGGTTAAAGCTAAGACCGTTGAAATGTTAAAATTGGTGGGTATTTCTGAGCCTGAACGACGTGTAAATGACTATCCGCACCAATTGAGCGGTGGGATGCGCCAGCGCGTCATGATTGCCATGGCGCTATCGTGCGAGCCAGAGCTTTTGATTGCCGATGAGCCTACAACAGCCTTGGATGTGACAATTCAAGCCCAAATTTTAGACCTGCTTCGCAAACTTCAACAAGAACTTGGAATGTCTATTATGATTATTACCCATGACCTTGGGGTTGTGGCAGAGATGGCTGATGAAGTGATCGTCATGTATGCGGGAAAGATTGTCGAGCAAGCCAGTGTGAACGAAATTTTTGAACGTCCGTTTCATCCTTATACCATTGGTCTTTTAAAATCGATTCCGTCGCTACAGATGGCCGGAGGCAAGGTGGAGCGGCTTGAAACCATTCCCGGTATGGTCCCCAATATTTTGGAATTAACCGGGGGCTGTCCTTTTGAGGAGCGATGTTTTTTACGGGTGCCCCATTGCAAAGCAGAAGAACCTAAACTTAGAGAAATTACGCCCAATCATTGGGTCAGCTGCTTTGAGGCGGAACGGATTTTAAATAAATGACACAAGATAAATTAATTGAAATTAAAGAGCTCGTTAAACACTTTCCGATTAAAAAAGGACTTTTTTCAAGAGAAGTGGGAAGTGTGAAGGCTGTGAATAGCGTTACTCTGGATATTTATAAAGGGGAAACGTTAGGGCTTGTGGGGGAGAGCGGATGCGGAAAATCAACCTTAGGGCGTTCGATTATCCGATTGATTGAGCCTACCAGTGGTGAAGTTCTCTTTAGAGGTGAAAATTTCTTAGAATATTCTTCCCATAAGCTCCGACAGGCGCGTCGTCATATGCAAATTATTTTTCAAGACCCGTATGCGTCCCTAAATCCCCGAATGACGATTGGCAGTATTATTGGAGAACCTCTCTCAATTCATAAACTGGTGTCTTCTAGAAGAGAAAAGACTGACCGCGTGGTGGAGCTTTTGCATGAAGTGGGACTTCGGCCTGATCTCTTAAATCGC
>JACPSU010000131.1 GCA_016193105.1 Deltaproteobacteria bacterium
ATCAAAGGATGCTTTCTTTTGAATTATAGCCAGAGCCTCTTTAGGAATGAGCCCTTCTTCTGCGAGTACTTCGCAATGTGCCAATTCAACCTGTAACCATTTTTTATATTTGGTCTCTGTATTCCAGAGTTTACCCATCCGAGGTCTGCTATAGCGATCGATCATTCGTTTCCCCTGTCTTTGCTTCTATTTGGGTGTCATCCTTGACATTTCGGGGGTTTTTAAGAGATAAGGAAAGATATATTTTCTGAGTCAAAAATGCAAATAAAAAGTTCCTCTTATAAAGATAGTGGCGTCGACATTAAAAAAGCAGACCAATTTATCTCTCAAATCAAGCCTTTAGCTAAGGCTACCTATAGGCCAGAAGTCCTAGCTGGGCTGGGGGGATTTGGGGCTCTTTTTCACATCGATTTCCAAAAATATAAAGATCCCGTTATTGTTTCTTCCACAGATGGCGTGGGGACTAAACTTAAAATTGCCTTTATGGCCAACCGCCATGACACCATCGGTCTTGATTTGGTTGCGATGTCTGTAAATGACATTCTCACCCTGGGGGCAGAACCTCTTTTCTTTTTAGATTATTTTGCCACAGCCAATCTAGAGTTGTCTCAAGCCACGCAGGTCGTAAAGGGGATTTCTGAAGGATGTAAAATTTCAAATTGCTCTTTAATTGGGGGCGAAACTGCAGAGATGCCCGGAATTTATCACAAAGGAGAGTATGACTTGGCTGGATTTGCCGTAGGTGTTGTCGAAAGAAATAAAGTCATCGATGGCTCTGCCATTAAAGTGGGCCATAAGCTCGTAGGACTTTCTTCTTCAGGGCTTCATAGCAACGGCTATTCTTTAGTTAGAAAAATTTTTTTCGAGCAACTTAAACTCAAACCCACAGACACCGTTAAAGAACTCAAAGGAAAAGTTTCAGATATTCTCTTAGCCCCTACAATTATTTATGTTCCACTCATCCTTCCTCTTTTAAAGCGCTTCTCTATCCATGGAATGGTTCATGTGACAGGAGGCGGCCTCACAGAAAATATCCCTAGAGTCATCCCCAAAGGCTTAGCCGTTCAAATTAAAAAAGGAAGTTGGGAAATTCCACCTATTTTTTCTTTTTTACAATCGAAAGGAAAAATAAAAGAGACAGAAATGCTTAGCACCTTTAACTGCGGGATTGGATTTATTTTAATTGTCCCAGATAACGAAGCCCAAGATGTAGTTTCCACCTTAAATAATCTCAAACAAAAAGCATCTGTCATTGGGGAAGTGATTTCTAAAAAGGGAGAAGATGTTGTCTACAAATCCTAAGGCCAAGCTTGCCGTTCTTGTTTCTGGCACAGGCTCTAACTTAGAAGCCATTATCAAAGCGACCCAAAATTCAAAATACCCTGCTTATGTCGGAGTGGTGATTAGCGATCAAAAAGAAGCACTCGCCCTTAAAAAAGCAACGGCACACCAAATCCCCGCTGTTTTTGTAAATCCAAAACTCTACGACTCCCGAGAGGCGTATGACCAGATGCTCGCTTCGATGCTCAAAGAATATAAAGTGGATCTTGTGATTTTAGCAGGATTTATGAGAGTCCTTTCTCCCATTTTTGTCCAAGCCTTTCCAAAAAAAATATTAAATATTCATCCTGCCCTTTTGCCCAAGTATCCTGGTCTTCACGCAGTCAAAGAAGCATTGGAATCCGGAGACTCTCATACAGGCTGCACAGTTCATTTTGTGGATGAAGGTGTCGATACGGGCCCTATCATTGCTCAAACCCAAGTCTCCATCAAAAAAGGGGATACCCAAGATTCTCTCCACGCTCGGATCAAAGAACAAGAATACACCCTCTATCCCAAGGCGATTTCAGACATCAGCCATTCGTTATTGATTCAGAAATTAAAAGCATAGTTCTCGCAGATCAAACATAGAGTACCCATAGACAGAAGAAAAAAACTCTTGAGCCCTGTTTTTATCGTTAATATTATTTATATCCCAAATTGAAAAGACCGTTTTATTGATAGAACTTTTTAAGACAATTTGCCTTCCACTTTCTGGAATTTGACCTGAGATGGTAACAGTTGAAACGTATAAGTGCTTTGGCCACTGATACAGTAAAGAAGTAGGTGATATTGTGGGAGCTTTTGGATAAAGACTCCCAAATGAAGACGTATAATGTTCACCGTTGTCATAAATTTTTAAATAATTTTCATTTAATGTCGGTGTTAAACCAGTTACGTTAAAAGTAGCTGTTGCTGAAGATCCCTGAATCTTAAAACGCAGACTAACTAATTCTTTTGGTGGATTCAAACGCCGATTGTAAACTTCAACTGTAAAGGAAAAAGGAAGTCGAGAATGCTCCATCCCCTGATGATAACTAAGAGAAACTGTTACTGTAAAAGGGGTAGCCTTGACCACATCTTCACAGGAAGGAGGAGGTATCGGAGTAACGTTAGAAGTATCAGTCTGAGACTGATTGAGCCACTCTTGTACGCCACTAAAATCCCATCCTTGTTCTGCCCCCAATTCAGTAGAAGTATTGGCAGCTTCTGTTTCAGATTGATGGTCAGCGCCCGGAACGACAATTGGAGCTACTCCTACCCGGCTTCCATCACTCGTTCCCCCTGATGCCGGAGGTTGTTGCACAGGAGTACTTCCACTTCCACCACCATCGCCGCCGCCACCCCCCC
>JACPSU010000112.1:0-2201 GCA_016193105.1 Deltaproteobacteria bacterium
CCTCCCCCAGATGATGGAGGAGGAGATCCTCCCATTGATAGAACAGTCATAGACAAGGTTGAGCCTCCCATAAATCCAAACCAACCCTCTTCTTACTCTACTGGCTACAATAATCCTTTTAGTGGAGCCATCTTGTCTGACTGGCTTTCTCTTCTTCAAGATTCAAGATGGAAAAATAACAGCTGCAGATCAATACAATCTCCAGCTTTTTTTTCGAAAGATGGTTGGATGTCCGCCTTGAATGGATTTCGACGCTATTACAAATTATATGGGCATTCTGGCTCTGACTCTGATGATTATTTAAGAAATATTACAGATATTAATAATTATATTTCAAATCTTCTTGAAGAAAAAGTACTGATAAAAGATTCAACGATTGTAAAGAAATCTCCTTTGGATGCCATTGTGGAAGAGTTTTCAGCACGAAGAAATGAAGCTATTGCTTACGTAAATTTCAACTTCCCATCTCTTTCTGCTGCTCAGAAATATGGGTTGGCCAGACGTTATGCAATTTCACTCACACACCAACAAGGTGTTGAGGAAATTTTAATAGACAAATTAGGATTAACTCAAGGAATTGCCTTTAGAGATAAGGTATTAAATAAGGTCAGAACTTTTCTTGTAACCTCTCCCTCTTCTCATGTACCCACCAAAATGGTAGCTACTTTTATTATTGATCCCATGCCACCTTTTCAACAAACTTCACTCCAGTGCCAAAATGTATGCAAAGATTTCATGAAGGAAGCTTTAGGAAGTCGGTATACTCAATATGGTTTACGATGGGATCCTTATTTAGATAAATTTTGTTCAAAATATCCAGACTCTTATTTTGGGTTAGACCCCAGTAATATTTCTATTTCACCTTCTACCCCCATTAACCAAATTCCTTTCGGTATTCGCCTAGATCACCTTTATATGTGGGTTACAGAACGAAAATTACAATTTCAAAGAACAGAAGATAAGTTACGCGGTGTTTATATTGAGTTCCCAAATCAACCTATTTCATGGGAAAGAATATTTTCATCTTACTTTGGGTCCGATGATGTTTTAAATAGGTGGAAACAATTCATAAACTCATCGAATGAACAAGAGAAAGCACAATACCAATACGCACGAGATGTGGAAAGCTTGAAAACAGCCTTGGTTAACTATCCTAGTGAACTCTACTATGACCAACTAGGTCCTAATGGCCAAGGAACGCTCCATTTTTCAGGAATAGCTACTACGACAGTCTACGATGGTTATCTTAATGATGACCCCAGAATGGGTATTACTCTCATGGTATTCGTTGTGGAAGATATTTAATTCTGATCCAGAGCTCTAACCATTCCCAGCCAAATATTTAATGACGTTCACTTTCTCTAAAGTAACAAGGCCTTCGGTAATAATATGATCTATTTTAGATAGCATGTTGTCGATCTGTTCTTTGGCATCGACGACTTCAACAACAATGGGAAGATCGCTGGAGAGTCTTAAAATACTATCGGTGTGAAGGTGAGATTTGGCACCAAATCCAGCAATCCCTCTTAAAACCGTTGTCCCAGCACACTTTTCTTTTTTAAATAACTCTACAAGATATTGATAAAGAGGCTTTCCTTGGTATTTGTCACTTTCTCCAATAAAAATTCTCATCAAATACTGTTCGCCTGTTATTTTTCTCATGGTTACACTCCTTGTTTAAAAAGAGATACCAACTTCATTCCTAAAAGGGTCCCTCCAAAACATAAAAAATTTGTAAGTAGCATATTTAAAAAAGCATAGAGAGTATTTCCAGATCGTAAAAGAGCCATCGTTTCGTATGAGAATGTTGAAAAAGTTGTAAATCCTCCTAAAATTCCAATAGCTACAAACATCCGTGTCGTATCTGAAATAGTGGATCGGGTGAGCGCCATCTCCATAAAATACCCAATCAAAAAGGCTCCAATAAAATTAACAAGCAAAGTTCCCAAAGGAAAAGAGGTGTCTAAAAATTTATAAGGGATACCCCCTAGAATATAGCGCAGAATCGTTCCAACACATCCCCCTGCCCCAACAACAACAAGCATCTTCATACATGTAAGTGTAGCAAACCTGAGCTGACTCTAAAAGAGTTTTTCGATCGCAGCGGGTAAAGATTGAATGATATCTGAGGCGAGAAGACCGCGAGTGGCTTTGGTTTTAGAAACCCATTCATCGGCAATCGCTCCATGAAGATAAACGGC
>JACPSU010000112.1:2270-9632 GCA_016193105.1 Deltaproteobacteria bacterium
TCCCTTGCGCTATAAAACTTGCGATCATCCCTGTTAAAACATCCCCCATTCCAGCGGTAGCCATCGCAGGATTTCCAGTAGAATTAATAGTGACTTTGCCATCAGGGGTGGCAATCACAGTCCCCGCTCCTTTTAAAACAAGATAACAAGAATATTTCTGAGCAAAACTTTTTGCGATATGGATACGATCTTTTTGCACAGCCTGTATGGATTTTCCAATGAGCCTTGCCATCTCTCCAGGATGAGGAGTTAAGATGAGTGGTGATGTCATCCTGGGATCGGGGATGACATTCGCTAAAATCGTTAATCCATCCGCATCAACAATGACTGGAACCTTCGAGTACTTGAGTGTCCAATTAAGTAAATTTCTTGCCTCTTCATAAAATCCAATGCCAGGGCCAATGGCTATCGCCTTTTTATTTTGAATATATTTTTTGTAATCTTTTTCATGGGTTACAAATGATTCTAAAAATGCTTCTTTAACTTGGGGTGCAATGAGCTTTAAAGATTTCGGATGGGTAAGCAGAGTCACAAGCCCTACTCCACTTCGAAAAGCAGCTTGTGTAGCCATCACAGCGGCCCCTATTTTTCCAGGACTGCCAGCAACAATCAATGCATGACCAAAGGTTCCCTTATGTGCACTCTTACTTCTTTTAGGAAGCCCCCTCTGAACATCTTCTTTTTGAAGATATTCCAGTGAAGAAGCAGAATTTAAAAGTTTTTCTGGAAAACCAATATTTCGAACTTCTAACTTTCCAACAGAGTCTATCCCAGGGGGCACCAAAAGCCCAAGTTTGGGCAACCCAAAGGTCACAGTCCAAGTAGCTTGGATAGCCTCCCCCATCATCTTTCCCGTATCTCCATGAACCCCTGAAGGAATATCAATCGATAATACTGGAAGATTTTTTTTATTGAGCGTTCGAATGAGCTCGCAATAGTAAGAATTTAAATTTGAATGAATCCCTGTCCCAAACAAAGCATCAATCACAAGATCCACCTGAGACACTCTTTTTAAAAATTCCTTTTTAGAATAAGAAAAAATAGAGAGGGGAAGATTTTTAAGCCTTTGATAATTTTTTGCCGTCTCTTCTTTAAACTCTTTTTCATCTGTTGTTAAACAGACTTGAACGGCCCCTCCAGCCTGAGACAAAAGCCTGGCTACCACAAATCCATCTCCTGCGTTATTCCCTTTGCCTGCTAGAATTAAGACCTTGAGATCCCTCACAGAGCCTAAAACCTCCACCACCGCTCGCCCGGCATTTTCCATAAGCTCAAGACGAGAGACGCCATGCTTTCGAATCGTCTCCTCATCAATCTTTTGCATTTGGTGTGCCGTAACAATTTTCATTTGGTTAAAATCACAGAGGCCATAGCTAGGGAAGATTCATCAGATAAACTTACAAAAAAATGTTTTGCCCCCATTTTTTTTGCTCTTTTTAAAACTTGGCCTGTTAGTTTTAAAAGTGGAGCTCCCGAAGCTTTCGTTACAACAGAAATATCTTTAAAATACATCCCTTGTGAAAATCCTGTTTGAAGTGCTTTCAGACAGGCTTCTTTAGCAGCAAACCGAGAGGCGAAGTGTAAAGAGGGGTTCGCTTTTGAATGACAATACTTTTGCTCTTCAGGCGTAAAAATTTTATCTAAAAAACGCTTTCCAAATTTACGAAGCATCATTCGTACGCGTTTGACTTCTACAATATCAATCCCATGACCAACAATCACAACAACTCCTATCTTAGAAGAGCAAGCATTTCACGAACGGCTTGATCCAGCCCCACCAGAACAGCTCGACAAATAATGGAATGCCCAATATTAAATTCATGGATATCCGGATGTTTCGCTAGAGGTTGAATATTTATAGTGTCCAATCCATGCCCTGCATTGCAAATTAAATTTAATTCTTTTGCATATTGAATAGAGCTTAAAATTTGATTGAGCTCTTCAGGATGATTGCAATAGCTTCCGGTATGAATCTCAACCATTTGGGCTCCCGTTTTTTTAGACGCTTCGATTTGCTTTTGATCTGGATCGATAAATAATGAAACTTGAATCCCTTTTTCATTAAGCCTACCTACTGCATTTTTAACAGCCTTAAAAAGAGAAATAACATCTAATCCACCTTCCGTTGTCACTTCTTGTCGTTTTTCAGGAACCAGGCAAACAGAATTTGGTCGAAGGTCACACGCAATTCCAACCATTTCTTCTGTCACGGCCATTTCTAAATTAAGGCGAGTCTGAAGCGTCTCTCTTAAAAGCTTCACATCTCGATCTTGGATATGACGCCGGTCTTCTCTTAAATGAACGGTAATAGAATGGACTCCAGCAAGCTCACAAATACTGGCAGCCACCACAGGCTCTGGAAACTTTGTCCCTCGCAATTGCCTGAGCGTAGCCACATGATCAATATTGACTCCCAGAAGCGGCATGAAATTATCCTAATTCTTTCTTAAGGCTTTCAGCAACATCTAGGGCAAAGAGTTCTATTTCTTTTAGATTGTCCCCTTCCACCATGACTCGGACTAAATTTTCAGTCCCAGAATATCGCACCAAGATTCTTCCCCGATGGAGGAGCTTTTGTTGAATCGCTTGAATTTTTTCATAGGTCTTTAAAGTTTCCAGAGGCTTTTTACTCGCAACAGAAATATTAAGTAACACTTGAGGAGTTTTTCGCATCACTTGAGACAACTCATAGAGTAACTTCCCATTTCTTTGTAAAACAGCTAAAAGCTGAAGCGCAGAGACAAGACCATCCCCCGTAGAATTAAAATCTAAAAAAACCAAATGTCCACACTGCTCTCCTCCAAAATTATATCCTTGCTGCCTCATCGCTTCGACTACATAACGATCTCCCACATCTGTACGAATCATTTGAATCTTTTCTCGGCCGAGCATCTGCTCAAGCCCAAAATTGCTCATCTGTGTCGCCACAACCGTATTTTTAGAGAGCTTTCCTTTTTTAGAAAGCTCCAGGCCACAAATTGCCATAATAAAATCTCCGTCTCGCACTTCTCCTTTTTCATCAACCAAGATGAGGCGATCTGCATCTCCATCTAAAGCAATCCCAATATCTGCCTTTTCTTCTAAAACAACCTTTTGAAGCTGCTCTGGATGCAGAGCTCCGCAACCCGCATTAATATTTTTGCCATTTGGCTCATTATTTAAAATAATGAGATCGGCATCCAACTCTTCAAAAACAATGGGGGCAACTTTGTACGCAGCTCCATGGGCGCAATCTAAAACAATTTTTAACCCTTTAAGGGTCTGTTTTTTAGGAAAAGTGTTCTTTAAAAATTCAATATAGCGCCCGGAGGCATCTGGAATAAATTCGGCCTTCCCCACCTTAGCCCCCGTCGGAGCGGCTTCACTCAGATTTTGCGCCTCTACCATCGCTTCAATTTTTCGTTCCCACTCATCTGGGATCTTATATCCTTCAGAAGAAAAAATCTTAATTCCATTGTCTTGGTAAGAGTTATGAGACGCAGAAATGACAATCCCTGCATCCGCTCTCATCCCAAAGGTAATAAAAGCGACTCCCGGAGTTGGAATTTCTCCAGCCAGCCGCACCAAGCCTCCTTGCGAACAAATCCCAGCCGTTAGCGCACTTTCAATCATCGGCCCAGAGATTCTGGTATCTCGGCCAATCACAATTTTAATGGTTTTATTGTGATTTAACTCTTCTCGTAAAAGAGTCACCAGGGCCTTTCCTGCCTTTACCAATGTCAAAGGCTCAATGGGAAAGCTATTTGCAATCCCTCGAATACCGTCTGTTCCAAAAAGTTTTTTAGGCTTCATAAAATTTTTGTACCCTATTTCTTTAAAACTTCAATGCGAATTTTTACTTTATCCTCTTTAACATTTAAAAAAGAAACCTGGGGATCTCCATGGATCAGCCCAACTTCAAACGTGTGGGCTTTGGTCACCTGCCTCATATCAAATACCGTTGTTAAAATATTAGGAAGCGTGCTTACTTTACTTTCAGGGCCAGAAACTTCTATCTCTGCAGGTTCAAAAACAATACGCTTAATTTGTTTTTCAATCACAGACGTCCCCACGCGGTTTAATTGAACTGGAATTTTTCTAACCAGGACTTTCTCTAATTGAGGATACAACGTCGAAGGCATAATGCTAGAAACCAAAATGCCTCGATCTAATCCCAGCTGCCTGGGATTAATACGCACACGAGAGGGCCCCACAGAGGCCCCTGTCAAATCTACCTTATAATAAAAATCCTGGCCTCGAATAAACCCAATGAGCGATTTTGGCCCAGATAAAATCATTTCAAATTCAAAGGGAACATCATTTACAATGATCATGTTTTCAGGAGTCACATACTCAATTTTCCCTCGCTTTGAAATTTGAAGGGATTCGCCAGCCACTAAAATAAAAAGGGTCAATGTAATAAAAGCAGAAATAAGCTTTAAAGAAAGATTTTCAAAAAAAGACTTCCTAAAAATCGTAAGAATGAATGCTATAACTTTATGACGTTGAACTTTCATTTTTCTCCAAAAGGCCCAAAATAGCATAGAGCATTGTTTTTTGATCCATCCCTTTGCGCACCTTTCCTTCCACAATTAATGACACATCTGAGGTTTCTTCTGAAACGACAATCACCAGGGCATCGGTTTGTTCAGAAAGCCCCAAGGCTGCGCGATGCCTCGAACCATATTGCTTAGGAAGATTGGGCGTTTGTGTCTGCGGTAAAAAGCATCCTGCGGCCGTAATCCGCCCCTCTTGAATAATCACTGCTCCATCATGAATAGGACCATACGGCAAAAAGATACTGACCAAAAGATCATGATCCACGTTGGCATCCAGCTTAATCCCTTCCTCAATAAAATCTCGAAGCCCTGTTTCTCTTTCAATCGCAATAATAGCTCCTATTCTTTTTTCAGCCATTGAATAGGCTGCTTTTAAGACGGTATCAATAATTTGCGTATCTGGAATTTTTCCTTGAACTGAGAAAAAGGGATTTTTCCCAACATGGGCTAACCCCCGCCGAATGTCATCTTGAAAAATAATAATCACAATAAGGACTAAAGGACTCAGGAGTTCTTTCAAAAGAACATAAAGCGTATAAAACCCCATATTTTTAGAAAGCAAAAATATAACAATTACAATTCCAAACCCGGTTAGGATTTGAATGGCTCTAGTTCCTTTAATTAAAAGAAAAATACGATAGATAAGATAATAGATCAGGATGAAGTCAAAAAAATCTTGCCATCGAAGATGGTGAAAGAGTGATGGGAGGTATTCCATTTTAGGGATCCTTCATCAGCTGGGCCATGAAGGTCAGTGCACGTTTGGTATCTCTCACATCATGCACTCTAAAATACGTTGCCCCTTTTTGATAGGCCCAAGCTGCCGTCATAAGACTTCCAGCTAAACGTTCTTCTGGCCCCTTATTATCTTTTTGCAGTTTCCCAATAAATGATTTTCGTGAAGTTCCAACCATCAGAGGCCGCCCCAACTCTAAAAATAAATTAAACTCTCTTAAAATTTGAAGATTGTGTTCCACGGTCTTCCCAAATCCAATCCCTGGATCTAAAATAATTTGATCTTTCAAAACGCCTTTTTCAAAACCTAGATCCATCTGTTTTTTAAAAAATGTCATAATGTCTCGCGTCACATTTTCATAGACAGGATTTTTTTGCATCTCTTTGGGCGTTCCTTGAATATGCGAAAGAATCACCTGCACTTTTTCTTTCGCTACCAGTGAAGGCATCTTGGAATCCATCGTAAACCCACTAATGTCATTCACAATCGAAGCTCCTGCCTCAATGGCTCTTTGGGCCACTTCTGATTTAGTTGTATCAATCGATAATGGCACAGACCCCTCTTTGGCCAATCGTTCAATGACAGGGACCACCCGTTTAATTTCTTCTTGGCTCTCGACTCGCTCAGAACCAGGCCGCGTTGACTCTCCACCCACGTCCAAGATATCGGCCCCTTCTTCAAGCATTTTGAGCGCTCGCTCAAAAGCTTTATCTTCTACGCTATAGAGTCCTCCATCATAAAAAGAATCTGGAGTGACATTTAAAATCCCAACAACATAAAACTTCATGTTTTATGATTTTTCTTTTTCCTCAGTTTTTTCTGAAGATTTTTCTGATTTCTCTTTAGATTCCGCTGAGGATTGGGCATTTACCTTATCTTTATTTTTAAATTTCTTAGGAATCACTTTTCCAGAAGCAATCATTTCTACTTCGTGAGTATCTAACGTCTCATATTCTAAAAGAGCATTGGCTAAATTATGCAAAATATTTGTTTTCTCAGTTAAAATCTTCTTAGCCCGATCATAATTTCGAGTAATCAAAATCTTAATTTCTTCATCAATCATAAGAGCAGTTTGCTCACTATAAGTGGTCTTATGACCAAACTCTTTCCCTAAAAATATTTGCTCATCTTTTTTTCCAAAGGTCACCGTTCCCAATTTCTCACTCATCCCCCATTCACAAACCATTTTTCGGGCCAGTTCCGTCGCATTTTCAAAATCATTAGATGCCCCAGAGGTCATGTGCCCCAAAACAAGCTCTTCTGCAATTCTCCCCCCCATCATCACCGCAATTTGATTTTCGGCATATTCTTTGGAGACCATATAGCGATCATCTTGAGGAAGCATTTGAGTGAGCCCCAACGCCCTTCCTCGAGGAATAATCGTTACTTTATGCACAGGATCTGTTCCGGGAATCGAAGTGGCCACCAAGGTATGCCCAGCCTCATGATAGGCCGTATTTCTTTTTTGTTCTTCAGTCATAATAAGACTTCGTCTTTCAGTTCCCATTAAAACTTTATCCTTGGCTTCTTCAAAATTAGTTTGAGTTAGGTGTTCTTGATTGTAACGCGAAGCGGCTAGAGCAGCTTCGTTGACTAAATTTTCAAGATCCGCTCCAGAAAAGCCTGGAGATCCACGAGCAATCAGTTTTAAATCTACATCTGGGCCCAAAGGTGTTTTTTTGGTATGTACTTTTAAAATTCCTTCTCGCCCTCCCACATCTGGAATAGCCACCACCACACGTCGGTCAAATCGGCCCGGTCTCAGAAGTGCTGAATCTAATACGTCCGGACGGTTGGTTGCAGCAATGAGAATCACCCCTTCATTGGACTCAAATCCATCCATCTCAACCAAAAGTTGATTTAAGGTTTGCTCTCGCTCATCATGGCCACCCCCTAATCCTGCTCCACGATTGCGTCCTACAGCATCGATCTCATCAATAAAAATAATACAGGGGGCATTCTTCTTTCCTTGCTCAAAAAGATCTCTCACACGAGAAGCCCCGACGCCTACAAACATCTCCACAAAATCAGATCCACTGATGCTAAAAAATGGGACGCCCGCTTCTCCTGCAATCGCACGCGCAAGCA
>JACPSU010000113.1 GCA_016193105.1 Deltaproteobacteria bacterium
AAGTGCGGCAATAAGCGTTGTGGCATTGGCATCAAAAATCGTACTCCACGCTTTTTCAAATCCCATTTCAATGGATGACTTGGGAGATTTATGAAGCCTAATTTCTTCTCGAATCCGCTCAAAAATAAGAACGTTTGCATCCACCGCCATCCCAACGGTTAAAACAATCCCTGCCAAGCCTGGAAGCGTAAGAGTTGCTCCAAACATCGCCATAATGGCTAAAATAAAAGGCATATTGAGTAATAAAGCCAACGTCGCAATCACTCCAGATAATTTATAATAAAGAATCATAAAGAGAGCTACGGCAAGAGTTCCAATCAAAATCGCATTTTTACCATTTTGAATAGAGTCGGCTCCTAAAGAAGGCCCGACTGTTCTTTCTTCTAAAAGCTCAATGGTCGTTGGGAGCGCCCCAGCACGCAAAACCAAAGCTGTATCTTGAGCTTCTTTAAAAAGCTGTTGAGGATCTTCCATCACACCAAAGGTAATGGTCGCCTCTCCATTGGGAATTTTGCTTTGAATCACAGGAGCCGAATGGATAATGCCATCTAAGACAATGGCCAAACGGTGCCCCACATTTTCTTCTGTGATCTTGGCAAAGGGCTTTGTCCCTTGAGCATTAAATTTTAATAAGACTTTATATTCATTGGTTTGAGGGTCAGGAAAAACTCTAGCATCTCGCACATGATTTCCGGTTACATCTGCTTTTTTCTTAATAAGATAGGGGAGCCACTCTACTTTTTTAGTTTGAGGATCTACTTTTCGTTCAAATGCCAGCTCAGAATCACTCGGAACTTTATCTTTAAGAGCCTCATTTACATCTTTTAAATATGTAGAAAACTTTTGTGCGGGGCCAGGAACATATTTAATATTTTTGGTGTCTACATAATGCATCCACTCATCAATCTCTTTTTGGCTTTTTGTTTCATTAACAAGCTTAAACTCTAGTTTTGCAGTTCGCCCAATAATTTCTTTAGCACGCTCGGGATCTTGGACACCTGGAAGTTGGACCACAATACGATCGGTTCCTTCAGATTGAATCGAAGGTTCAGAAACCCCGAGTTCATCAATACGGTTTCGAATGGCCTCAATAGATTGATCCACTGCTCTTTTAATTCTGTAATTTTTTTCTTGAGTTTGAAATCCAAGAAATAACTCTGTGGGTGTTTGTTTCACAAACTCAAAAAGCCCGTAGCGATCGCGAATAGCTTTTCTAATTTTTTTAACATCATCTGTGGCTGCAAATTGTACTTTAATATCAGAACTTTCTTTTTCTCGACTTACTTGGATGGCTGGGCCTAGTTTTTTCAAATCTTCCCTTAAATCTTCTGCTAAGAGATCAGCCCCTTCATTTAAAACTTTTTGAGGATCAATCCCCATCACAATATGAAGACCCCCTTGCAAATCTAGCCCTAATTGTAATTTTTGTTTGGGAATAAAAATTTGAACCCAAGAAGGAAGCGAGTTCACATTCCAAAAAGAAGAGGTCAGTCCTAAAAGGGACAAAAGAACTAAAAAGATAACGAAAGAAACCTTAAGCCACCACGTTCGATTCATGAAGAACCTTTATTCACCCTTGCAATCTGAAGACGATCTACTTTGAGCTTTACTTCATTATCAATATCAAGAGTCACCACTTGGTCTGTGAGCCCATAAACAACTCCATGGATTCCTCCACTGGTCACCACAGAATCTCCTTTTTTCAAATTCTTTAAAAGCGCCGAATGCTCTTTAGATTTTTTTTGTTGAGGCCGGATGAGTAGAAAATAAAATACCAAAAACATGATGGCCAAAGGCATGACCATCTCTAACAATCCTCCGCTTCTTCCAGGAACAGCTGCTTGAGCCCACGCTAATGAAATCATGAATTTTGACTCCTTCTTTGATAAAAGTCTTTTCGAAAAGCATCCAATCTTTTTTCTTGGATTGCCTGACGAATTTGACGCATGAAAGTAACATAAAAAGAAAGATTGTGTAAAGTATTTAATCGGGCACCTAAGACTTCACTACTCATAAACAAATGGCGCAAATAGGCACGAGAAAAATTTTGACACGTATAACAGGTACAATCCGGATCAAGGGGAGCTGGATCATCTTTATATTGAGAGTTGGCTAAATTAATCGCCCCAAAAGAGGTAAAAATTCCACCGTTTCTTGCATTTTTTGTAGGCATTACACAATCAAACATATCTAATCCATGATAGACGCATTCCAATAAATCCCCTGGTGTTCCTACCCCCATGAGATAGCGCGGTTTTGATTCAGGCATGCGATGTGCAATCTCTGACACAACTTCGATCATCCGCCCTTGATCTTCTCCGACACTTAATCCCCCGAGTGCATAGCCATCAAAATCTATTTCAATCGTTTGCTCTAAAGATTGTTGTCTTAAATCCAAAAATATTCCGCCTTGAATAATGCCAAAGAGCGCTTGGTTATTTTTTGTTTTTGCTCTTTTGCACCGCCTTGCCCATCGCAAAGATAAGTTCAAAGAGGTCTCAATTTCTTTTTGTGTGGAAGGAAAAGGGGGACACTCATCAAAACACATCATAATATCGGCCCCTAAGGCCTCTTGAATTTCGATCGCTTTTTCTGGAGTTAAAAGAATTTTTTCTCCATCCACATACGATTGAAAAAGGACCCCTTCTTCTTTAACTACCCGCTGATTGGCTAGACTAAACACCTGAAATCCTCCACTATCGGTTAAAATGGGTTTAGGCCACTGCATAAAACCATGAAGCCCCCCCATTTTTTTAATGATGTTTTGTCCAGGACGAAGCATCAAATGATAGGTATTGCTTAAAATAAGTGAAGCCCCGACCTCTTCTAATTCTTTAGGAGTCATCGTTTTTACTGTGGCTTGCGTCCCCACCGGCATAAAAACAGGCGTTTCAACACTCCCATGAGGAGTGCGTAAAACTCCGCAGCGGGCTTTTTGATCGGTAGCCGTTACTTGGAAGCTAAAGAATTTTTCATCCATTGGAAATACGAGGAAGTAGCCCCAACGATCGGAAGGGCTAAAATTTGGGGAATTTCATACGAGTGATTTTTTTTAATGGTTTTAACCAATTTTGAAAATAAAATTCGCCTGGTTTTAATAATCACGAGGACTTCTTTGTCCTGACACAGTTTATTTTGCCAAAAATAAAAAGATTCCAACCCTGGTACAATTTGCACACAAGCGGCCAGTTTTTCTTTAATCAAAATTTTCGCTAAGGCTTGAGCTTCTTTTTTAGAACCGATCGTAGATAAAACAGAGATGGCATCTTTAATCATCCCTACGGCAACCAAACGCTATCGACAAAACAATTCCACCCATGTTCACTATCGGTAGGCTCACTTGAAAATCCACTTCCAAATTCTGATCTACATCCGACAGCTAAGGTCAAAACGGCTTGGTCTGCTGATTGAATAGGCAATTCAAAATAACGCGACCTGTGACGTCCATTTTCATCTTTGTAAACCCAAAAAAGAGTGGGAGTCCCTACTTTTAAATCAGCATACCCCGACAGCACATCTTGAACTTTTTTAAATATCACTAAATTAAGATTATTTCCTTCTCTGAGATCTCCTACTTTTTCAAGTCTAACACCTGCTTCTTCTTTCACCCATCGTGAAACAACTGCTTTTTCTGTCGTCGCCAAGTAAAAAGAACCATAATCATTCTCACGAAGGGCACTTAAAGCATCTTTTGCAATTTTTGTGGGTGAACCGGGATTCCATTTCACAAACCACGTACGATTTAAATTGAGAGAAGACAAAAAATCAAAAAAGGTTTGGCTGCTCCCCACAGAAGAAACTTTTTCACGAATTTCTTTGGTGTTTCTCATGAGATCAGGGCGTGTGGCCTGACCGGTAATGCGCACAAAAGATTCATGCAGATGAAAAAGCGCTTTTTCAACTTCACTTAAGCGATTAAAATAGGGTCTGCTATAAATCACCGCTCCTGAACGAATCCCTTGAATGGCAAGCTGCTTTTTCTCACAGCCTTGGGGAACATTTTGGATATCATCATCGTTTAATTCTGGTACTGTCGTTCGTTCCGTAAATTTTAAATTGGCCAAAGCCTGAAAAAGCTCTTCACCTAATGTTGCATCTTGAAAACGAACGGTTTTAACCACCGCCTCTAAGATTTGAAGAGCAGATAATTTCCTAAACTGAGAAACTAAATTTCGTCCCTCTTTAGAATGCAGATAATCATATGTGTCAGCTAGGTAAATATTTTCTTGAGAGACGAGCCCTAAGTAAGCACGTTCTTGGCACACAAAGACATCTCCCCCTCCATTGTCCCATGCTGCCCATGTTACATGAGCAACAGTGGAGAAAAGCATCACAAAAGAAAAAACGCCAATGAGTTTTGATCTCGTCACAAGTGCCTCCTTTTTATACAAACGCTTATATTACTTAGGGGACCGTTCGTCAAATTTCTCTAGTTGCCGCTAGCTATGGCAATTTCACCACCATTTTGTTGAAGAGCTTTCGCTGCTTGGGCCACATAGACATCTTTTAATGCAAAAAGTTCATCCCACTCAGCCAAAATTTGGACTTGCTCTTCTGAAGATTTATCAGCCATCGCGGCTTCCAATCCTTGAATCGTTGCATCCAGCCTTGAAACAATCTGACCATAAACACCCCATTGATCTTTAGCTCCAGCTTGAGAAACTGCCGCATCAAATCCTTGTTCAAGATCTTCACGACTTTGGGCCGAGGCAAATACGTTATTTAAGTTTTGCTCCACAGCTTCATTTTGAGGAATTGGGATCAGAAGCATAGCTGAATCTTGCGATTCTGTTTTTTGAACGGAAGGTTCTCCCAATTTCAATAGAAGCTTTCCGGCTTCTACTCCTGTTTCTAATGTTGCCACTACGCCTGTTAACACCACACCCACAGAAGCTGCAACGGTTGTCGTTCCTACTCCAAACACTAAAACATAGGCTGTACCAACACCAGTTATAACTGTGGCGGCTAAAGCAGGCCCCACAGGAGCAACCAACATCACAGACGCACCTCCTAAATATCCTACTTCTCTAGAAGTCAGTTCAACAGGAAGTTCAACACCCAAAACAATGGCAGAGTGAAGAAGTGTTCGTGTAGCATTTAACCCATAAGCCACAGGATACAAATACTCACTCATCTGAGTCAGTCTGGAATTTGCCGCATTATTATGATTTGTGATGGAAATTTCTTTTACTTTTTCTAGTTTATGCTCCACATGAGGCACGGGATTGGTTACTAATTTTTTAAGAAAATAAACCAAGTTTTTCTTCACCCCTCCCAAAAATTCACCATCATCCGTATATCCTCCTTGGAGGATATCTCCGACAGTATCATGGATTGAGATAATCAAGTATTTTGTACCTTGTACACCGAAAATTGGGGCATTCCTAACAACATATTCCGGCCTATCCTTTGTATAGCCATCGATACTTGCATACTTCCATATATTTTCCGTCCCCTTCCAAAAGGACCGTGTCCATTCAAAATGTCCCTCTGCAAAAGAGATATTTCCACAAAGCATTAAACCCACTAACATTAAACTACTTATTTTTTTCATTGAAACAACACCTCCTAATTAAAGTTTAGAAGAGACCTATCTTGGGCCCTACTAAAAGTCAATTTATAATTTCCAAATTTTGGTCTAAATAATTCCCAATATGAGAAGAATGGAAATAATGAAAAGTAGAACGGCAACTACGACATTAATAAACTCCATAGAAATTTTTTTCAAAATTTGATTTCCAACAATAGAACCTAAAATAGCAGCCCCCATCCCTGTGAGAATCACATATAGATGATTCCCCTGGATCAACACAGGAATCGCGTTCATCCCATAGATAGTGGTTCGTCCCACATCGACAAAAAAGGCAAGTGTAATCCCCGTGGCTACAAATACTTCTTTGGGAAGAGAAAATTTGAGCAAAATCGTACTTCGAAAAGCGCCTTGATGGCCCGATAACCCTCCAAAAAATCCACTAAGTACGCCACCTAAAGTTAAAGCTTTATTTCCAAAATTAAGAGGAAGCAGCTTAGGAAAGAGATCCAAAAGCGCAAAGAGAATAATCAAAACCCCGATGACAACTTTTATTAGCTCCACACGATAGGTTTTTTCATGGAACAGATAGGATGTAATTTCAGGAATGTGTGCAAGATGAATGAGCATCCACGCCCCTAAAATAGAAGATAAAATAGCCGGAATTCCAAATCGCCATACAATATCCCATCGAATATGTTTTTTTATGAGGAAAAACTTAAAGATATTATTTGCCATATGAACCACAGCGGTAGCAGCAATGGCAATATCAAGGGGAAAAAAGAGCGCAAAGACGGGCATGAGGAGTGTTCCCAATCCAAAGCCAGAAAAAAAGGTAACCCCCGAAACACACAGCGCCGAAATCCCAATAATTACATATTCCATATTCCTTCCTTATAAAATAAGCATCGTGTCACCGTAGCTGAAGAGTTGGTAGCGGTAAGAGATGGCTTCGTCGTAGCAGCGAAAGATAAAGTCATGGCCGGCAAAAGCTGAGACCATAACAAGCAGAGAAGATTTAGGTTGGTGAAAATTGGTTTGAAGCGCATTCACGATCTGAAACTGAAATCCAGGAGTAATAAATAACTCTGTCCAACCACTCCCTGGCTTTACTTTTCCTTCTTGCGCTGAGCTTTCCAGAACACGCACCGTCGTCGTTCCCACAGCTACAACTCTTTTAGCATTATTTATTTTTTCTGCGGTTTCTTTTGAAAGCTCAAAATATTCGGCATGCATTTTGTGCTCTAAAATATTTTCTGCGCGTATGGGAAGAAATGTTCCAATCCCTACATGAAGTGTAATAGACGCTATTTCAATTCCTTTTGCTCGAGCTTTTTCTAAGAGCTCAGGAGTCCAATGCAATCCTGCCGTAGGCGCAGCCACAGCTCCCCAGTTAAATCGATTGGAAGCAAAAATAGTTTGATAACGATCGCTATCCAAAACTTCATCGGGTCTTTCAATATAAGGAGGAAGAGGCATGTGGCCATGGTCATTAAGAATTTTTTCAAAATCTTCTTGGGATTGAAACTCTACGTGGATAAACCCCTCTAAAACTTCTTTGATCGTAACGGTGGCCCCAATTTTCATTGGATCAAAAAATATTTTTTGGCCTACTTCTAACCCAGCCCGAGATCGGCTCAGACACTCCCAGAGGGATCCTTTAATTTGTTTCAAAATAAAAATCTCAACTTTGGCTCCATTTTCTTTTGTTCCTAAAAGCCGCGCTTTAAATACTTTGGTGTCATTGACCACCAAACAATCGCCATTTTCTAGAAAATCTAAAATATGATCAAAGGTTGTGTGATGAAGCTCTTCGGTTTTTCGGTGCGCTATCAAAAGTCTAGCCTGGCCACGCTCAGCAGATGGAACCTGCGCCACTAATTCCAGAGGGTATTGAAAATCAAATTGAGGAAGCTTCACGTCAAACTAGCTTCACGGGTTCTTTTTAGGGAGAAACTGTGAAATAATGTCGATTGGAATAGGAAATGCAATCGTTGAGCTTTTCTCTGTAGAGATCTCAATTAAGGTTTGTAAGTACCGCAGTTGAAGCGCAATCGGATGCTTCGCAATAACTTCTGCGGCATCAGCTAGTTTTGCAGCCGCTTGAAATTCCCCTTCAGAGGCAATGATTTTGGCTCTTCGTTCCCGCTCGGCTTCCGCTTGTTTGGCCATAGCGCGTTGCATTTCTTTGGGCAGGTCAATGTGCTTCACTTCAACACTTGAAATCTTAATCCCCCACCCATCGGTACGTTTGTCTAAAATTTCTTGAAGTTGAAGATTAATTTTTTCTCTCTTGGACAAAAGGTCATCTAACTCCATTTCGCCTAGCACGGATCTTAATGTCGTTTGAGCCAATTGTTCTGTCGCATAGAAATAATCTTCGATACCGACAATGGCTTTATTGGGCTCAAACACTTTAAAATAGACAACAGCATTGACCTTCACAGAAACGTTATCTCGGGTAATCACATCTTGAGGAGGAATATCCATCGTCACCACTCGAAGAGCCACACGAACCATCTTATCGATCATCGGAATTACATAAACAAGCCCCGGCCCTTTGCTCCCAATGAGGCGCCCCAATCGGAAAACGACACCACGTTCATATTCATTTAAAACCCGAAGCCCAGAGATAACAAAAGCTCCGACCACAAAAACAATAATTCCAACTGATCCTAGTCCAAACATATGACCCTCCTAATGTTTCTTTTTAACGGTTAAAACCATTCCAGTTATTTTTTCAACCTTAATTTTTTCATCCTTCTTTAACGCCTCATGCGACACTGCATTCCAGTAATCCCCCTCCACCATCACTTTTCCTTCTTTTCCAGTTTCGATATCTTGAACCACCACCCCCTCTTGTCCTATCAAGGCTTCGGCTCCAACAGCTGTCTTTCGTCGCAGAGCTTTCATGACATACACGGCAATAAAAAGCATTACTCCCCCCACAGAAAGCACCATGGGTAAAATCACACCTAAAGAAATTGTAATATCGGTTCCGGTCGGATCGATCAGAAAAATAGAGCCTAAAAGAAGAGAGAGAATTCCTCCAACTCCTAAAATCCCAAAACTAGGAACAAAAATTTCAGCAATAAGAAGAGCAAGCCCCAAAAAGAGGAGTGCCAATCCTCCATAATTAATGGGAAGCGCTTGGAGACAAATAAAACTTAAAATAAGAGAAATTGCTCCAATGACCCCCGGAAAAATCACACCAGGATGCGAAAGCTCAATATAAATTCCCACCATCCCGACCATCATTAAAATATAGGCCACATTGGGATTGCTCAAAGTATCAATGAGTTTTTCTTTAAAATTAAATTCGAGAGGCACAAGGGTTGCATCTTGGGTATTAAATATATGTGTAGTTTCTTTCATTTTAACTTCAGTCCCATGAATCTTTTTTAAAAGCTCTGGAGCAGAGGAGACAACATACTCAATCACCTTGAGTTTCAAAGCACCTTCGTTATCAATTGAGACCGATTTTCTCACCGCTTGAATTGCCCATTTGGTATTTCGATTGCGTGTTTTAGCAATAGACTCCACCCACGCGGCTGTGTCATTGGTCACCTTTTCGGCCATATTTCCTTCGATATCTTGACCTTGTCCACCGACGGGATGCGCAGCCCCAATATTGGTTCCAGGTGCCATCGCTGCCACATGAGACGCCAAGGTCACCATCACTCCGGCTGATCCGGCCTGAGCACCACTCGGAGAAACATAGACAATCACAGGAACAGGAGAATCAAAAATATTTTGAACAATGGAACGCGTGGCCGTTAGCAACCCCCCAGGAGTATCGAGCTCAATCAAAAGCGCTTCGGCTTTCGTCTCTTGGGCTTTTTGAATCCCTCGAGAAATATAACTTTGGGTGGCCGGATTAATACCCCC
>JACPSU010000041.1 GCA_016193105.1 Deltaproteobacteria bacterium
ATTGAGATAAATCGCTTCATGAGATTTATAGGTGGATTGAAAAAGTCCCTCTGGTACCAAAATCATTCTTTTATCGTTAGAGGCAATATGCCACAGATCGGGTTGTTGTGTGGGAGGCAGCGTTATGGGGAATTGCGGCGGTGTGGTTTGAGGTGGAGCTGGGAAAAAAGGAGCAGCACAGGCCGCCAAAGAAGCTTGGTAGTCATACCAATAGCCAGAATCATAAAGCTTTAAAGTGATTGTGACAGGAGTGACATCGCCTACTTGGCGTCTAAAATACGCTTTTTCTCGACTAAATCCTACAAACTGAGCACGATCGGGGGGAGCAATGTCTAGGTGTACCGCGGAGCGTTGGGTATTATAAATTCGCTCAATATCAATCGGCGCATAGTTTCCAGTGGCCATGAAGATTACATAAATTTCGCATTGGGAAGTGCCTTGGCCCCCCGTGTTATCTCCTACATAGACAGAAACCCCAATTTCTTTTAAATTTCCCAAAGATGTCATAAGAGCGCTCGGATTGATGAGACGAACTCTAAATTCTCCTGGTCTTGCCGTGGGATCTGTCATGAAAGCTTCTTTGGGATTCATCTCAAGTCGAAGTGTCATCCACGATTCAACGGGATCAGGGTATTGAATGATCCACGGACCTAATCTTTCAAAATGTCCCTGAGCATTTCGAACGGCCTCTTTAATTTCTTCTACACCTTGGACAGGAGCTCCCCAACAGGAGAGGGAGTAAAAAAGCAATAGGCCGATAAAGCAGCGAATGAGAATTTTCATGTCAGGTTGCATTTAAAAAGATTTTGAAAAAGAGTCAATGGGGGATAGCCCGAAACTGATTTCTTATAGAAAACAGTATGCTGTTTTCCAAAAGAAAATAGGCTGTTTTCAATATTGAC
This sequence comes from Deltaproteobacteria bacterium, assembly GCA_016193105.1. GTDB lineage: Bacteria > Bdellovibrionota > JACOXK01 > 2-02-FULL-40-11 > 2-02-FULL-40-11 > JACPST01. The sequence continues at coordinate 903 of JACPSU010000041.1, forward strand.
AAAATAAAAGATGCTTAGTACATAAGCGCCTATGGTTTTTGAACATTCGAATTACAGAACGTACTTGAAGTCTGTTTTTTTAGAAAAGAATAGTAAAAACCCAAAGTTTTCCCAGCGTGCACTTGCCAAACTTTTAAAAATTAGTCCTGGTCAGTTTAATCTCGTATTACAAGGCAAAAAGAATATTTCAGAAGATACGGCTCATCGTATTATCGGTACGTTAAGGCTCGAAGAAAAAGAGGCGGACTATTTTTGTCACTTGGTTCGTCTAGAATCTTCGAAGACAGCTGAGTCTAAAGAATTTATCCAAAAAAAATTAGAAGAGATCCATCCTAAGCAAGATTTTCATACTTTAGCCTTAGATGCCTTTCGAGTGATTTCAGACTGGTACCATTATGCCATTATTGAAATGACGCAACTCGATTCCTTTAAGCCAGATCCCAGTTGGATCGCCAGAAGGCTGTGTATTAAAAAGCCAGAAGTAGAGATGGCCTTAGAGCGTCTAGAAAGATTAGAGCTCCTCAAAAAAGAAAATAACACATGGATTAAAACCAATGAATTTGTAGTTGCGAAATCTGATTTTTATAATGATGCCCTTCGGAAGTTTCATAAGCAAACATTAGAGAAAGCCTTAGAGGCGGTCGAGGTGCAAGATGTGAGTGAACGAGAATTTGGAGCGATGACAATGTCGATTGATCCTACGAAATTAAAAGAAGCCAAAAAGCGAATGCAGAGTTTTCGATTGGAGATGGCGAAGTTTTTAGGAAAAGGAAAACGAATAGAAACCTATCAATTGGCAATGCAACTTTTTAAATTAACGACGGGGAAAAAATAGGATGAAAAAATGTATTGTGATCGGCTTTTTATTGATTTTCTCTCACGTACATGCCGGCGGAGGCTCCGATGCGTCAGGGGGGGGTAATTATTTAGAGACCAAGATTCGGATGGGAAAGGCTTTGGCTATTTTGGCTTTAACGACGATGTCTGATCAAGAGCTCGATGGATTTGATTTAAATCATGCGCAATTTGAGTTTTATTCTCGAACTCGAATTTCATTAGCACAAGATTTAAGTTCAAGCCCGCTCATCTTTCGTCCTGTGCTGATGAGACATCTCTTCTTATTAGATGATGAAGGAAATTCCATCCTCATTAAGGTAGATACAGAAGAAAAAACGGCTAAGACGAAACATATGCCCCATTTTCCCATCGAAATTAATTTAGCCCGATGTGAAGAGCTTCGAATGACAGAACAAGGGGCTGCTATTCTTCTCATGCGAGAAAGTGCTAGGCACTTAGGGATTCAAGATCCAGCCATCCTTTCAGAAGTAGAAACTATCGGTTCTATCGTAATTAATAAATTTCTTCTTAAAAATTCTTCTCTTTTGCTTGAAAACTTTGAGGCTCTTAAGAGCTTAGATAAACCTTTTGTAAGATCGATTCCATATTCGAGTGTTCAGTCCAATCAGGGTGAAATGACCTACATCTCAGAAGAGATGCTTCATTATTATATAGCGGATTTTAATACGGAAGAAGCCGAACTTATTTTAGCGACATTTAAAAAAATAGAAGAATTTCTGGAAGGCTTAAGTTTTCCTGTTCATTTTGAATTTCGGGGAGCATTGCCCAAGGAAATTTATGATGAGCATTATTCATCTACAAAGAGATATGTGCGAAATCATGTTTATAGAAAAGATGGCGCCAATGTTATTTTCCGCTCAGATTTTAATTCAAGTTTTGCCTATGATGACGTTAAGCAGGAGGATGAAATAGGGATATGGCAGACGAATATAAATGGGATATGGACGAATTTTGATGTTCTGATCAATAGCGATATTACCTCCTCTCCCCATTCGAGACGTTTTAAGTCGTGGGATGAATCTTCAGAAACGTACCGTCCCTGTCTCTGTACCGTTATCTTTAAATCTATGTTTAGGGGACTTTCTTTAAATAAAGTTTTTCCCTGGGTGGAACAGCCCACACCAAAACCCACGCAGCCCCATGTTCATTTTGACTTTCTAGATCAATTTTCTGCTTCCCAGATTCAAGCGTTGAGAGACTATCTTATGACCCGTGTTGTTTTTGTCCAAAAACCTAAAATGACTCTCAGGATTGACGATTCAGATCTCTCTCTTTACGAAACAGAAGGGGGAATCCTCATTAAATTTAAGCCTTCTTTATTAAAACTCATTAGGGATGATATGTGTATTGGTGTATATCGAAAAAGCTCTTTTTTCTGGGTAGATGGTTTTTCAAAAGATCCTCTGATTGCTCATGCGGATGTTCAAGGGATGAAGAGGACATGGTTGAAGGATGATCTTATTCCTACAGATGGTGTATGTTTTAAACCTCGTGCAGTCCCTGAGCAGCCTCTCTTGGCTTCTTTGACCAATGGACGTTTAGTCGTTGTTCCTATCGATGAAACGTTTTCACAGCCTACAAAACTGACCCTTGTTATTTTTAATCATTTTTGGAAGGAAAAAGACTTTCCATATATTACGCCCCTTGCAACATATACGTTGTCCTTAGATAAATTTACGTTCTTTCAGGAGGGAAATTCTAAATGAAACGTCTTTGGATCTTTCTTTTATGGAGTATTTTATCGACCTCCCTTTATGCCGGCGGAGGCTCCGATGCTTCGGGAGGAGGAGATATTCGAGAAACTCAGATTCTTGAAGGCAAAATTTTAGCGATTGATGCTTTGCGTGGAGCCACAAAAGAGCTCTTGAGTCACCAGGGCTTGGTCGAGGCATCTTTTATTGATTATTTTATGTCGATTCGAGATCAGCTTCTTTCAGATCTCTCTCATCCCCAAAGTAAATACCGAATTTATAAAAAAGATCCTTCTCGGCTTGATATTTTAGTGGGGCCAGAAGGAGAAACGCTTCCCTTGGCAGACTTTATCATCGATGAATATGAAAAAACATTTATTACCAAACATAGACCTTCGGCTCTCATTCAAATTAATCTTTCACAATGTATTGCGCTTAATATTCAGCCTTCCGGCTATGCGATTCTTTTTATTCGAGATACGGCTAGGCATTTAGCGATTCAAGATCCTCTCACTTTACAGAAAATTGAACATGTGGCGATTATTTTGATTCGTGAAGTTTTAAAAGGACAAAAGATGGAATCTCAGGTTCCAACTTCAGTAGAAGCTCCATCTATTTCTTCTTTGCCATTTACAATGACCGCTGTTTCTGCGTCTCCTTCAGATTCCTTACTTCAAGTTTCTGCCTTTGAACTTTCAGAGCCCATGACCAAAGAAGCCTATGCCAATTTTTTAAATCTCTATAGTGCTCGCTATCCAGACCGAAGGGATCCAAAAACCCATGATGTCTTAGATCAAAAAAAGAATAAATTTCTTTCAATATATGGGGGGGATATTGAATATGAAACCTCTCTCAATAATGCGTGGAATAATCGGCGAAGTTTTTGGAACTATCTTGGTCCTTTCGCTTTGTTTTCGTGGATCCAAGAATGGATAGAAACCGAACGTTATTTTGTTAGATATGATCATAGGAAGTCTTCTACTATAGGAGTCAGCTGGCAAGGAGCCAAAGAATTTTGTGCGTATTATGGTTTGGAGTTACCAACGGAACTTCAAATCAGGAGAGCTTCGGAGCTAGGTTTTTTTAAGAAGTCTGGCGCTGAGTGGCTTCGGGATGAAGCGGTAACAATTTCCTATTCTGAGAGAGATGTTTCTAATCCCCATCTCCCCTATGCGACTCCCAGCTATGAAGATTTTCGTTGTGTGAAAGAAATTTCGTCTTTGGAAGCGGTTGCTTCGTCTTTAGAGCAAGAAGGGGACTTAGATTATGGATTTCGAAAAAGAGAAGCTCCACTTAGAAAAATTCGATTTGATGCGTTAGAAAATACCGTACAAAAAAGATATATCTCTGAAGATTTCTTTCATTATTATCTTCAAGCAGATGTTTTTTCTAAAGAAGAAGAAGCATTGATTCACGAAGCCTATAAAAGGGTTTCTCAACTACTTCAAAATCATGGGCTTCCTGTCACATTTACTTTCCAGGGTTATTTTCAAACCCAGATGGCTCGTAAATTACCACAAGTCTTTTATGGGAATACCATTACCCCTCTTTTGGAAATTGAACATTTAGATAAGAAAAATGTGATTTATCGCATTCCATCTGCTTCTTCTAATTCTGATATAAGATCTCATGATCTTTCAGAACATTTTTCTGCACATTTTTCCCATCCAGGTACCTGGAATTTAGACAATGGCAGAACCCAACAAGGAGAAGTATCGACAGGAACTTCAGTAGAGGTTGCTTCAGATATTTTTATTTCTGATCACATGAAGGAATCCCCCTATACAAAAGGGAGAGAGTCTTATCCATGTCTTTGTTTTGAGATGACGGAGCGTATTTTAGATATGATGAAGCTTTCTTCCCTTTTTAATTTTAGGGACTCCTTAAATGTTCACCCCCATGTACATTTTAAATTTCCTATGCAAGAGGCTCGTGTGATTCAAAAACTAGAAGAGAGTTTAGACAAGATTACGATCGTTCAATCTCCTGTTTTGGACCTTTTGGCCCAAAATAGTGCTCTTTCTATTTATAAAACAACGAATGGAATTTACGCGCAGTTGAATGATGCTTTTCGGAAACAACATTATGAGGAGGGGATCGGTGAAATGTATCCCTTGTTTGATATGAGGATTAAGAAAGAAAATAATTCTGCGATCATTGCTAAAACAGAAAAACCTGGTTACTATTATACCGATCGTTTAAGCCAAAAAGTGCGTGCGATGCAAAATGTGTTTTTTGCTCTTCCCAATGTTTATTGGGATTCTATGCTTGAAGCGGTAACCGTGGGAGAATTACGAGAGACTGAGCTGATCGAAAATCCCCCTGCTGGCACTTCTGTGGTCTTAGAGCTCTTTCATCGGGATCATCC
>JACPSU010000096.1:0-1080 GCA_016193105.1 Deltaproteobacteria bacterium
GCTATTTCGGCTGTGGGAGTAGCTCGAGCGGCGTATGAACATGCCCTAAACTATTCTAAAGAGCGAACTCAATTCGGAAAGCCTATTTCTTCTTTCCAGGCCATTCAATTTATGCTTTCTGAAATGGCCCTATCGATTGAGGCCGGACGGATGCTTTGCTACAAAGCTGCATGGCAGCTAGATAACGGCATTCGCCCTACCCTTATTGCTTCTTATGCGAAAGCTTTTTCAGCAGATATGGCGATGAAAGTCACAACCGATGCAGTTCAAATTTTTGGGGGATACGGATATTCTAAAGAATATCCTGTTGAAAAATTGATGCGCGATGCAAAGCTCCTTCAAATCTACGAAGGGACCTCCCAAATCCAACGATTAGTTATTGCCAAAGAGATTCTGCGTTGATATTGAATTAAGATTATGAAGATCATAGTTTGTCTAAAAGAAGTCCCCGACATGGAAACTCACTTTCGCTTAAATAGCACCCAAACAGCGATTGATCGGGAAGGGATTGTTTTCAAAATGAACCCCTTTGATGAGTGCGCCATCGAAGAAGCACTACAGCTGAAATCCAAACAAGGAGGGGAAGTCATCCTTCTTACCCTTGGGCCTGATAGCGCTAAGCAAACCATCCGCAAAGGTCTTGCCATGGGAGCAGATCGAGCGCTTCATATTAATGATCCTGCGTTTGAAAGTTCTGACAGTCTCGTTGTAGCCAAAGCTCTGGCCCAGGCTCTTCAAAAAGTAGGAGCTGATCTTATCTTAACCGGAGTGCAATCTGAAGATGGCTTAAATATGCAAACTGGAATTATGCTCGCAGAGTTTTTGGGACTCCCCCACGCATCTATCTTAACAAAATTTGAACTCCTAGAGGGGCCCCAGGAAACTATAAAGAAGGCCAAAGTAAGCCGTGAGCTCGAAGGGGGACTCTTAGAAGATGTTGAACTGGAACTTCCGGCTGTTATTACAATCCAAACAGGGATCAATATTCCCAGATATCCTACGCTCCCCAATATTATGAAAGCTCGCACCAAAGAAATTAAAGATTTAAAACTGGCTGACTTAGGATTATCTTCAGACCAA
>JACPSU010000096.1:1104-5836 GCA_016193105.1 Deltaproteobacteria bacterium
TCTACAGTAAAAGTTTTAAAACTCTTTGTCCCTGAAAAAGGGAAAGGAGCAGAAATTATTCCTGGCGATGAGGCTACAGCAACAAAACTTCTGATGAAAAAATTAAAGGAAGAAGCGAAAGTTTTATGATTTTAACTTTGGTCGAACATCGCAATGGAAAAGTAGATGAGGTAAGTCTTGAGCTTTTGACCTTTGCCAAAAAATTAAATCAAAAATTAAACACGAAAATTGGAGCTGTCATTCTTTCTCACCAAGCAAAAGAATTAGCTGCTGCTTTTACCACACTTGCCATTGATGAAGTAATCGTAGCCGAATCTCCAGCGTTTCAAAACTATACTCCAGAACTCTATGCCGATGTTTTAAAAAAATTGGTACAATCCAAAAATGCTAAAGCCTTTTTATTTCCGCACACTCCTCTAGGAACAGATATTGCTCCTAAACTTGCCGCCTCTTTAAAAGTGGGCGCACTAGCAGGATGCACAGGCTTTGAGTTTGAATCTGATAAACCTGTTTTTACTCGTCCCGTTTATAATGGAAAACTCCAAGCCAAAGTCACTCTCGAAAGCTCCCCTCTTATTCTCACCATGGAAAGAGGTGCTTTCAAAAAATATGAGGAAAAAGGGCAATCTATCATCACTCCCATAGCCTATGATGTCTCTCATATTCAGGGGTCGCCGACTCAACCTCGTTATAAATCTTTAGGTTTCAGAGAAGCTCAAAAAACATCTGTAGATATTACCAAAGCAAAAATTATTGTGTCTGGGGGACGAGGAGTAGGAAAGAAAGAAAATTTTCAGCTCATTAAAGATTTGGCTCAAGCTCTGGGAGCAGAATATGCAGCCTCACGTCCTGTGGTGGATAATGAGTGGGTAGAACGCGACCGCCAGGTAGGAAGTTCTGGAAAAGTCGTCTCTCCTACCTTATACATTGCTTGTGGCATCTCTGGAGCTATTCAACACATTGCGGGAATGAAAAAATCTTCCGTTATTGTGGCTATCAATAAGGATCCTGAAGCCCCTATTTTTAATGTTGCAACCTATGGCATTGTAGGGGATCTTTTTAAGATTCTCCCGATTATGATAGAAGAAGCACGAAAGCTCAAACATGGATAATCAAAAAATACCTTTATCGGTCATGGTAATGACCAAAAATGAAGAAAAAAATCTTGTAGACTGTTTGGAATCTGTCTCCTGGGCCAAAGATATTATTGTTTTGGATGACTGTAGTACAGATCAAACAAAAGAAATTGCACAGCGCTATACTTCGCATATTGTAGAACGCAAACTGGATATTGAAGGACGCCACAGAAATTATGGCTATTCTTTGGCAAAAGAAAATTGGATTTTGAGTTTAGATGCAGATGAGAGAGTAACTCCTGAGCTCGCAGAAGAAATTAAAAAGATCGTTACAGATAATTCCGTCTCCCTCACAGGATTTTCAATCCCCATAAGAAATTATTTGGGAACCTATTGGATCCAACATGGAGGATGGTATCCTGCAAGCAAACTCAGGCTGTTTAAAAAGGGAACTTTTCGTTATCAAGAAGACGAAGTTCATCCTCTGGCCATAGGAGATGACAATTGGGGATATTGCAAAGGGGATATTCTCCACTATTCTTACAAAAACATTGAAGACTTTGTACATAAACTCAATAACCTCAGTTCTCGAGAAGCCATCAAATGGATCCGAACAGAACGAACAATGACTTTGGGGCATGCTCTGTGGAGAACGATTGACCGTTTTTTTAGGACCTATTTTATTAAAAAAGGATATAAAGACGGTCTTATTGGATTTATGGTTGCCATTTTTGCCTCCCTCTATCAAATTTTAAGCTATGCTAAGTATTGGGAGATGAAAAAAAATGGCATTCCCGAATAATCCCTTCCAAAATATTTTATTTATTCGTACTGACCGCCTAGGTGATTTCTTACTGAACCTTCCTGCCATTCATGCTTTAAAGGAAACGTATCCCAAGGCACGCCTTTCGGTTCTTCTTCATCCCTCCTTAGAAGAGTTACTCAAAGATCACCCAGATATTGATGAAACTATTTCCTTTGCCCCTATCATTCATGGGACTCATTTTTTGAAATGGTTTTTATTTTTCTGGAAATTAAGAAAAAAACACTACGATCTTGTCATTATTTCAAATCCTCATAAATATTTCCATCTCTTCACCACTTTAATGAGAATCCCATATCGGATAGGATATCACAGAAAATGGGGATTTTTGCTAACACAGGCCCTTCCAGATCTCAGAGTTCAAAGCCTAAAACACGAAGTAGAATATAATCTAGATCTCGTAGCTCTCGTAGGTGCAAAACTCAGAAATGTTGGAGCCTCTCAAAACTATTCTATTCCTCTTTCAACACAAGATGAACAATCGTTTGAAAGTTTAGCTCAACAAAAAGAATTGAATTTAAAAAAGCCATGGATCGTTATGAATCCCTATACAACCGCTTCTTTTAAACAGTGGCCGATTGACTGCTTTATTCAAATAGTTCAAAAATTGCATGCAGAGACATCCTTTCAACTTATTCTCATTGGAGGCCCTGAAGAAAGCACTTTCATTAAAAAAGATATTTTGCCTTTTATTGCTCCTTCGGTTTTTGATTTCAGTGGCTGCTTAAACTTAAAACAACTCGCTGCGCTCCTTAAAAAAGCGCCACTTCTTATTTCAAATGATAGTGGCCCCGTCCATATTGCGGCCGCTTTTCATACCAAAACAATTGTACTCTTTGGAAAACATCCGCAAGGATCAAATCCACAACGATGGGGACCTTGGGATCCTCTGAATAATACGGGGCACAGGATCATTCAAAAAGATAGGATAACCGATATTGAGATTCAAGACGTATGGAAACAGATTCAAAATTACAAACTATTGTCATCTTAACAGATGATAAAAAAGGACATTTTAATCAAAGCTGTTCAGTGGCTCAACTTTTACCTAAAGCCCACATTGTAACCATTTCTACCCAATATAAAAGTAAAATTCACCAACTGATTCTTTCTTTTCTCACGTATGCTCCCCTTCCTAAATTTTTAATCTCTTTTTTTCTGACTCAAAGCTTAAAGAAAGATTCTTACTCCCCCATCGCCTCTACCCCTTGTGATATAGTCATTTCTACGGGCGCAAGCTTAAATGCACCCAACCTCTTTCTATCCAAATTAAAATCTGCAAAAAGCGTGGTTGTCATGAAGCCAAGCTGGGGATGGAAAAAACAGTACGATTTACAAATCATTCCTAAACATGACACGTTATCTTTCTTTTATCTAAAACGATCCAATGTCGTTATCACGCTAGGAGCTCCTACCTCCATCCGAAAAGAAGATTTAAAAGAAAAAGCTAAAAAACTTTCAACACACCTTAAGCTTCCCTCTCAACAATACATCAGTCTCTTTATCGGAGGAAACTCTTCTCATCATCACTTAACAGGAGCGATGGTACATTCTATGGTTCAAAAAATAAATAAAGTGGCTCAAGAAAAAGACTTAAACCTCTTAATCACCACATCTCGAAGAACTCCTAACGATGTTTCTCAGGTTCTTAAAAATATATTTTCAAATCATCCCAGATGTCCCTTGCTTATCATCGCTTCAGAAACTCCTTCTCAACCCGAGGATTTAATTTCAGGAATGATGGGACTTTCAGAACTCATCCTGGTCACAGAAGACTCTATCTCTATGATTTCTGAAGCCGCCAGCTCTGGAAAAAACACTATTGTAATTCAGACGGATTTTGATCAGAAAAAATCTAAACATAGACACTTTATCCAAGAACTTGCTCAAGAAAAATATATCGAGCTTGCCCCCCTTCCAACTTTAGATAAAATCATGGTTCAAAAACTAGAAAGCACGATGCTCCCCAAAGTATTAAATGATAGCAATGCTATTCAGGAGGCTCTTGCAAGGCTCTTATGAGGATCATTCAGATTCTACCAGAACTAAAGGAAGGAGGCGTAGAACGAGGAACCCTCGATCTCTGCCTTTACCTTCAAAGCCAAGGACATCACGTCACTGTTATTTCTAATGGGGGCCCCTTAGTTCAAAAGCTTTCAGAAAATAAAATTCGTCATCTCTCATGGCCCGTTCATAAAAAAAATCCTCTGACAATTTTTCGCATGAGTCAAAAATTACGCCACCTCATTCGGACTGAGGCCATCGATATCATCCATGCCAGAAGTCGTGTTCCTGCATGGATCACCTATTTTGCATGTAAAAGAACAAAAACAAAATGGATCACAACCTGCCACGGCTACTATCGTTCCCATTTTGGAAGTCGTGTCATGTCGTGGGCAGATAAGATTATCGTAGCCACCCAAATTATTAAAACACATATGGTTCAAGACTTTAGCACTCCAGAAGAAAAAATTACTCTTATTCCAAGAGGTGTAGATTTAGACACATTTACATTTACCCCCCCCAGCCTCCAATCTATTCCAACCCTGGGAGTCATTGGACGGCTTACACCCCTTAAAGGTCACAAATATTTTTTAGAAGCCTTAGCCCTCCTTAAAAAACAAAATAAAGTGTTTAAAGCACAAATTATTGGAGGCCCTCTCAGAGGGCAGGCTAAAGATCCTGCCTATTTAGAAGAACTTTTAGATTTTACTCAAAGTCTGGGACTCTCCAAAGAAGTTACATTTCTCGGACATCAAGATAATATTCCTGCTTTCTTAAAACAAATGAATCTCCTTGTTCTTCCAACAACCTATCCCGAGGCTTTTGGTAG
>JACPSU010000097.1 GCA_016193105.1 Deltaproteobacteria bacterium
CTCATTGAAGAGGAAAAAGCAGGACTAGATCGGCAGTTAAAGGGTGGCGGAGATGAAGAAGCACCCGCGCCTGGTGGTTTTGGCTTTAATAGGATGTAAAAGTCATTGATGGCGTCTTTCAGGGATTGGGTCGGATTTCCGTCCGACCTGCTTACTAATTCATCACTTTTGAGCTCAAAAATAATTGGCATAAAAATTGCTAGCCTAAAATTGTGTTGATTAGAGAAGATGGTTTCTCTATTCTTAAAAAACTTTAAAAAGGGAGTATATAATTTATATGATGAAAAATAAGAAAAAAGATCTAACAGAAGTGATTGCACCTTTAACAACCGAAATTAAAGCATTGCGAACTGAGATGAATAGTAAAATTGATGATGTCCATAAAAAGATAGATAGTAGATTTAATGAGTTAAAAGTTCATATGGATGACCGCACTCATGGTATAAAAATTCTTCTCGAAGATATAAGATCTACCATTAAAGCTGAATCAGATGAAGAAACATGGCAAAACGATAAAATTCGGGATCACGATAAAAGAATCATAAAAATTGAAGATAAGGTGAAATTCTATCGCTAGGAGCTGGAGCTTCCAGTACAGCCTCAATGCGAACTATTAAGAACTACTGTTTTTGATAAACTCGGTAAGATAGAAACGGGTCAAAGACGGTAGTTCTACACGCGTGCCATTGAAAAACCACGTGGGCTCATTAAAAGGGCCCAGTTCCAAGTCAAAAAGATCTCCATTCGAATCTTCAAACTTCCCCGGTGGACGAGGAATCCCTGACTTTGTGAGCGGTGGAACTTTTTTATTGGGAGTAAAAAGCCCGCCTGAAAGTGTATGAAAAGAAATTTCAATTTGTCCTGGTTTTACAAAAGTGACGACGAGCTTTAAATTATTTCTAAATACTAAAAAATCTGCATCCGTTTGAGCAATCCCATAAACTTTAATCGTTTGACGCGTGTCTTGGCGTGCTTGATTAAAGTTTGTGGCGTACGTTTGAAATAAGCTGCGGAGTTCTTTTAAAAAAGAAACGGTGTGATCTTTTAATATTTTTTCTTCATTTAAATGACCAAAAGGATCTGCTTCTCCTTTTTCTTCAAGCGCTAATTCTGCTTTTGCTAACTCTTCAATCCATTCGATGGGTGTCATAGGAGCCTCGTATTGATTTTTTAAAGTACTTACGATACCTTAGCCAAATTCTAAGGGAAAATGAACCCAATTGTCAATGATTCACACACTTTCTATTCAAACGGCACTCACTTTTTCGAATGCTCTTTTCATCGATGTGCGCACTCCTTTGGAGTTTTTGGACGGAGCGATTCCAGGAGCGATCAATATCCCACTCTTAAACAACGAAGAGCGTGTGGAAATTGGAACGCTGTATAAGCAAAAAGGAGCTTCCATTGCGCGAGAGCGAGGATTGGAGCTTGTTTCACCCAAGTTTCCCTCTTTGTATCAAGAAGTGAAAGCGGTAGCTCAAGGACGAAAGCTGATCATTTATTGTTGGCGTGGAGGACTTCGAAGCTTAACCGTTGCAACTATTCTTGATTCGGTGGGCCTTGAAGTTTCTGTGGTCGAAGGGGGATACAAAAGTTATCGAAACGAAGTTTTAAAAGTTTTAATGGGAGATTATCCTTTTGAGCTTGTGACCCTGTATGGCTTAACAGGGAGTGGAAAGACACGCCTTCTTCAAAAAATGAAAACTCGGGGACTGGATGTCATTGATCTTGAAGCACTAGCCTGCCACCGGGGATCTCTTTTGGGACAAGTGGGCATTGCCTCAAGGCAAAATCAGCAAAATTTTGAGGCTCTTCTTTATACCGAGGTTCAAAAGTGTAAAAATCAAAAAATAGTTTTCATTGAAGGAGAAAGTAGACGCATTGGCCCTGTAGTTTTGCCTCAAGCTTGGATGGATCAAATGCAAAAAGGGAGAAAAGTGTTTATTCAAAGTTCTTTGAGATGCCGAACCCAAAGGATTTTAGAGGAATATTTGTCTCATGAAAAATGGCTTCCAGAATTTGAAACGGCTCTTTTTTCTTTGCAAAAATATTTAGGGGGTGAGCTCTTTAAGGAAGTGCATCTTCTTTTTCAAGCTAAAGAATATTCCAAAATGGTGAGTCTTCTTCTAGAGCGCTACTATGATAAAAATTATAAATTCTCTGCTAAAGCTGAAAAAGAAAAATTTATTTTGACGGTTGAGAATAATGATGATAAAGACGAGAAAACACTGATTGAAAAACTCAGTGGTATAGGAGGTATCGAATGAAGTGTGTTCTTAGTTTTCTAATTCTATTTTTAGTAAGTCCTTTTACTTTTGCAGATGAGCAGCTCTCTTTAGATCAAAAAATAGCAGATATTGATCAAGTCGTGAGTCTTGTAAAATCAAGTTATGGTCCCAGAGACTATAAAAAAGCTCAACTTGGAATTGATGTCGATCAGCTTCGAGAAAAATATGTCAATTTACTCCCCGGGACGACCAATCGAGAATTTTATTATTTGATTTTGCGACTGATTGCTGAGTTTAGAGATTCCCATTTCGGAGCCAGAGTCCCCTCCACAAAAATTTTAATTGATGCCGTAGAAAGAAAACTCTCTCCCTTGGGAAAATTGGATTTTGAAAGAGGAGATGAAGTGCTTGCGATCGATGGACGTCCAGCACAAGAAGTGGCCCAAGAGTTGGCTTTGCAACGAGGAGCCGGCTTTGAGCAAACGTCTAAACACATTGGAGCACGGCTCTTAACCTCGCGACGTGCTTTTTTTGTCCCTGTTCCAACTGGCAAAGCTCAAGTTACGATCCGACGTGGAACTTCAGACATTATTGAAACGGTAGACCTAGCGTGGGCCGAAGAAGGGGAGCCCTTAGATGAAGCTCCTAAGCCTGGACAACAAGGGGTTCCTGCTTCCCCTCGTTTTGGACATCGTCGCACACTTAAAGATTTCTCCATTTCTATTCGAGATATCATGGAAGAGCTGACCCCTAACATGGAGCAGAGTTATCAGTGCTCTGGAACAACACGTGTTGCAATTCCCAAAGAGGCAACTGTTCTTATGATGGATCCTTTTGTGGCTTATTTTCATCCCACAGAAAAAGGAAATATCGGGTATTTACGAATTCCTCATTATTCTCCGGAAGATGAAAAAGGAAATGAACTCTATGAAGAGCGCTTTCGTCAGTATGAGTGGGCTGTGGCAAAACTTGAAGAAAACACAGTAGGACTCATTATTGACCAAGACCACAATTGTGGGGGGAGTGTGGATTTCTTAGAGAAAATGTCAGGCCTTTTTTTAAGAGCAGACTACTTCCCACTTCAGTTTCAGTTTTTAGCCTCCAAAAATGAGTATTTGGATTTTAAAGGTTGGCTAGATTCAGAACCTAAGAATACTCTTACAAGAGAATTTTTTGCTGAAACAGTGGATTTGGTTAAAAAACATTGGCTTTTGGGAGATTTCTTAACACCAAAGAGCTCTTTCTTGGGAACCCATTCCTTAAAGCCGCATCCCAGAGGCTATACCAAGCCGATCGTGATGCTCATTGACGAAATGTCAGGTTCAGGAGGGGATGCATTTCCAGCCATGCTTCAGGGAAATGGGAGAGCTAAGCTTTTGGGAACAAGAACGATGGGAGCGGGGGGGCATGTGGTTGAACTTCCGCCATTAAATAATTCTGGGATTCAACTTCGGATGACCAAGTCTCTCTTTTATCGACCC
>JACPSU010000098.1 GCA_016193105.1 Deltaproteobacteria bacterium
AAATCTTTTCTCCTTGGCAATGGCAATACACGAAAGAGCATTCGTATCTCCACGTGCACAAATGGTGGTTCCTTCGAGAGGATCCAGAGCAATATCTACTTTGGGGCCAGGCTCTCCTCGACCTACTTTTTCTCCGATATAGAGCATCGGTGCTTCATCGCGCTCCCCTTCCCCAATCACCACAGTTCCATCAAAATAAAGGGTATTGAGAGTAGAGCGCATGGCATTTACAGCTGCTTGATCTGCAGCCTTTTCATCCCCACGCCCCATAAATCGAGCTGAGGCCATAGCAGCAGCTTCTGTCACACGCACCAGTTCTAAAGCTAAGTTTCGATCCATAGTGGGTATTTAGTACATAACTTTTAAGAGGGTCAATAAGAATTATTGAGAAGCTGGGATAGGAGAATTTGCTGAAGACTTAGGTTTGGCAAGCATTTTCATTCTGGCCTCCTCTTCTTTAGCAAGCTCTTCCATACTTTTTTGAGAATGAGGAGCATCTTTCATGGTCTCTAAATAATTTCTCAGCAAAATTCCAACGCGTTGCAATGCCACTTCCATTGCAAATTGTAAAATAAAATTAGGGACAACTTTAGCAATCCCTTTTTGATCTTTTTGCATTTTTCCTTTAAAGAGCATTAAAACTTGATCCTTGGTGTGACGACCCCGATAGATCCCTCGTCCATTTTGAAATTCTGATGTTATGGGTGCTGTAGAAAGACGTTGATATTTTTCGACTGTCACAAATCCCTTGAGCCCAACAAAATCTCCAGCTGCATCGCTACGCCCAAGCTCACTTCCTGGAACAATCTCCCAATAGACAATCCCTTTTTCAGGGAGCTTTTCTTCTTGCACTTTTGTATACACTTCAACTTTATAACTTCCCAAGAGCGTGGCTACTTCGGTTTTCATATGGACATATTTTAAATACTCCCCTTTTTTCTTTCCCTTTTGTCGTTTCACAATAAGCTCTGAGAGCTTAATATATTCTGGAGCAATTTTTTGAAGATTTTCATAATCCGACATCAGTTCAATAGCCTTGTCTAAAGATACACCTTCCACAACCCCAGCAGCCGTCATATCTAAAACTCTGAGCTTTGATTTTTCTGGATCTACAATTTTAACAACACTAATGACTTCTCGCTTTTCCATGCGCTGTTTGACTTCAGCTTTTTCATAGTATTCTTCTGGCTTTGCAAAGGAGGGAAAAGAAATAAAGTTTAAGATAAAAACAAAAAATAGTAGGTATTTCAAGTACATATCTGGTCTCGACTCTCTATATATCCTATCGGTCATTTCTTATTAAAACTTTAAATCAGACTATAGACTTTTCCATGCTACTTGGAATTGTTTTTGGGGTGGACTTTTTGATCTAAATAGACAAACACCTTTGCTTTGTTATTCTCCAAATTGCTCTCTTCCATTTTTATAAATTTTCTGCTTTTGCCCCCCGCTTCTAAAGGAACAGAAATAAATCCTGTGCCACTGGCCCGTTTTAAAAACAGATAAATCGTATATGGGAATTCCGAAGGAGCTAGAGAAGAAATATCCCAATCAAAAATCACCTCCGTTAATTCATCTTTTTTTAAAGAAGGGACTAAAAGTTTTTCAATCAATTTTACAGAAGGAGGAGGAGAATCAAGCTTAGGCCTCCAAAATTTGAGTCGAGCGGGCATAAATTGAGTTCCGGAATTAAAAGGATCCATATCATCTGTCGTATCTTCTGGAGTTGCATCATAATAGACAAGAAGCTCTGTTGGATCTGTCTGGGCCTTTTCAACTTCTTCTGGAAGAAGCCCTCCATAGCCTAAATTTTGAACCCGCATAGAAATTTCCATATGGCGACTTTCTGGGCCCATAAAATGGGTTTTGGTATGTTCACTTAAAAGTGTTAAATCCGGCTGAACGGTGCGAATACGTCCAGACACTTTAATGTCGCTATCTTCAGAATGAAGAGGGCTATGGCCTTTAAAATACTCTCGAAGGACAGGCCAAAGTTCAACATGCGTATCTTCAATATTGGTTAACCCAGGAAGTTCGTCTTTGACTTGTTTAAGCGCTTCAATAATTCCCTGGCTAGAGGCAATCTTATACACACGATCGTCTAAAATTTCCTCCCCGTGATGTTTAAGACTTACAACCTTTTCAGGGAATTGATCTGGATTATAGATAATCTCAAGCCCACCAACATCGAAAAACCGCCCCAGCATAAATACAAGATCCATGGCTTTTTTAAGTGTGGCTCCATCCATATTAAATGTCCAAATCGTCCAGCTCATATCTTTAATGGGATCATAAATAAGAGGAAGCGCATTATAAATATCGACACTTCGAATAGGCCCCGGAACAAAACCATGAGAAAAAAATTCTGAATTATTAATGGCAAACTGAACTCCCAACTCTTGGGTTCGTTCATAAATGGCGTTCACCGCCAAATTTCCTAAATAAGACTCAGAAGTTCCAGACTTGACCAAAGGCATGGTTGTATCTGCAACATGATCCGTAAAAATATCTTTGTATTTTTGAGTCAGCTGATCTTTATATGACTCAATTTGAGATTTTATTTCGGGATCTTCTTCAAAACGTTTGTCGATTTGCTTTAAAGAATACTGAGATTTATTCCAAAGCATTTTGTGGTTTGTGGTATCAAATACCAAATCCATCTGTCCTACGTATTTGGCAAACTCTCCAGATTTAGCAAGCCAGGTCGTGTTCACCCCCTCCTCTTCTTCAGGACGTTTAATAACAATGGGTTGATGATTTTCATTGGGGATCACTTTGTTATGAGAGTGCCCACCAATAATGACATCCACGGAAGAGACCCCTTGAGCAATGGCGATATCATCTTCATCTAATAAATGGGAAAGCAAAATAATAACATCCACTTTTTCTGTGCGACGAAGATGTAAAACAGTTTTTCGGGCTTCACTCAATGGATTTAAAACTCGCACAGGATCGAAGAAAAATTGATACGCGGCTTCATTAGTCGAAAGACCAAAGACTCCAACTTTAAAGTACTCTACCCCTTCTTGTGGAAGAAATCCTCCTTGGCCTTTTTTAAGAAACTTTCCATCAACTAAATAAAAAATTTCGTACCGTTTAATTTTTTCAGACAAATGAGTATCTTCAGGCAAATAACGATAGTTTAAGTTTGCTGATAAAAAACTAAAATTTAAAGGAATCCGAGAAAGAACTTTTTCTAAAACAGCTGGACCGGTATACCAATCATGATTTCCAACCGCCACGGCATGGTACCCTAAGCGATTAAGCATCTCAAAAGAAGCCACTCCGGCTCCCAAATTAAAATAAATCGATCCTTCGGTACAATCCCCAGCATCAAGTTGAAGGACAACGGAACCTTTTTCTTGCACTTGGGTTTTAAGCTGCGTCAAAGCGGTTTTAAGCCGAGCCATCCCCCCTAATCCATGAGGATTGGGGCGAGGCTCAAAACTCGAGTGAAGATCCCCTGTAAAAACAAGAGAAAAAGGAATCTCTTTGGCTTCAATGAAAGGAGAAAAGAAAATCAACAAAACCAGAACTAAAAAAAATATTTTTTTCATTTTAATCAAAAATATAGGTGAAAACTGCTCCAACGCTCATTAAATAAATATCTGTGTCTTCAAAAATATGACGAAATTGGGCTAAAGGACCGATGGAAAGCCTCTCAGTTAAATTAAAGTCCATTCCCGTTCCAACGGCATAGCTTAACTCAAAATTATTTCTTGCCCCTTTGGTATAATCAAAAGTAAATCCTGGTGTGAAATAAAGATATGTAGAAATATCATCTCGCAAAAGACTCACCGTATAGCGAAGACCTGCAGCTAAAGAATATAAATTTTTATCCCCCTCATCATCTGCAATCCCCCCTTCTCGAAAGAGACGGTCGTATTGGAAATCCCCTTCCACTGAAAGCCCTTGCCAAAATCCATACCCTACTCGCGCCCCAGCTCCTAATCCAGACTTAAATCGACTCTTAATGGCAGATTTAACAGGAATATCTCCCACCATTTTAAAAGAAAATGCCCATCGGCCAGGTTCAATTCGTTTAATGGCAAGCTTGTCTTCGGCAGCTTGAGCAGAGAAACTCACTAAAATTCCAAGGATAAGAACAATACTTAATAGAGGTGCCCTCTCTTTTGAAATATCCTTCATAACAATGCCTAGGAAGCTTAGTAGATTCTCTTTTGAAGTCAATGAAATCTTAGCTTGTATTTTGTAAAAAAATCCGTTACGCATTTTCTAAACCTAGGGGAGCTAGAAGCTGAGAAATGGTTTTAAGACCATGACCCTAAAAAACCTGATCTGGATAATACCAGCGGAGGGAAATATGATCACTCTTTCAAGCCTAGACATTCTCGTTATTGTTCTTTATATCGCAGCCGTTATTCTCATTGGTATCTTCACACGTAAAACGGCTAAAAACGAAGAATCTTTTCTTTTGGCGGGGCGGCGCCTCACTCTTCCTTTATTTATTGGGGCATTGGTTTCTACCTATTACGGAGGGATCATTGGGGTGAGTGAAATTTCTTACAACTCTGGGCTTTATAATTGGCTCACTCAAGGAATTTTTTGGTACATTTCTTACATTATCTTTGCCCTTTTCCTGGCCGTAAGACTGAGAAAATCTAATCAATACACCCTGCCTGACCAACTTGATCGCTTCTACGGAAAAACGGCACGGAAAATTGGACTTATCCTTAACTTTTTAAATGTTTTGCCTTTGGTCTACGTCATCTCTTTAGGAGTCATGTTTCAAATCCTCTTTGGCATTCCACTCACCTGGGGGATCATTTTAGGAGGCACTCTTTCGATGTCCTACACCCTGCTGGGAGGATTTTTAGCAGACGTGTACACAGATCTTCTTCAATTTGTTCTCATGTGTGTAGGGGTAGCCCTTTTGATCATTTTTTCTTATGCAAAACTTGGGGGATGGGAATATTTAATTTCCCATGCACCTGCCACCCACTTCACCCTCAAAGGTGATCAGCCTTGGGCAGAAATTTTAATTTGGGGGTTCATTGCGATGACAACACTCGTCGATCCTAACTTTTATCAACGATGTTATGCAGCTAAATCCCCCCAAGTCGCTCGAAAAGGAATTTTACTTTCCGTTCTTTTTTGGATGATGTTTGATTTGTGCACGACTTTTGCCGGAATTTATGCGAGAGCCACATTTTCAGATATTGATCCCAAGCATGCCTATATTCACCTGGCCAATCTTGTCTTTCCTGCAGGACTCAAGGGCCTCTACATCACAGGGATGCTGGCTACCATTATGTCGACGGTAGATTCTTATTTTTTTGTGGCCGCCACAACCCTTTCTCGAGATCTCTATCAAAAGTTACTTTCTCCAAATGCCTCCGAAAAACAAGTGGTCTGGGTCACTAAACTTGGAATTCTTTTTACTGGAATTTTTTCTATTTTATTAGGACTCTATTTTAATGATTCCATTAAATTAGTGTGGAAATTTTTTGGATCGCTCATGGCTTCCTCTCTTCTGGTGCCATTACTGATCGGCTTTTGGTATCGCGGGACCAAAACGCATGCCGCTGGAGTTTCTAGTATGTGCTCAGGACTTTTAGTGGGGGCCTTTTTTTATGCTGGAAATAAAATTTTTCATATCCCCTGGTGTGCTGCAACGCCCCCTTTATATCCCGCAATGGGGGCCTCCTTACTGGCCTTTGTTATTGTGAACTCTTTGGAGACACGCGTGTCCAGAAGGAAAACAATATGAACTGGGGACACTTTCTTTTGGCAAACTCCACCGCTTTAATCCTTGCCACCTTTGTCATTATCTATTTCTTTTTAAAGGATTTTTTCAAAAAATAGATATGCTTGTTTTTTGGGCAATATTGAGGTATAAAGGAGTGTTTTTACCTCCCAAAATACCCCTTAAGAATTGCTATATTTTCTACGTGAAAAAGTTAATTTTATCAATATTATCAATAAGTTATATATGTAATCCGGCTTTTGCCTCAGATCAATTCTTAGTTGTGGGAGGAGGATATGCCCCGAACCATTCTGAAGCAACCCTTGAACAAAATGTTTTTATTTTTTCAGACCTCATGAATCAATTTCGTCCCCAAAACTCGGATGCAACCTATTTATTTGGCAGCGGCCCAGACTCTCAAAGCTTAGATGTCATGGAACAAAATCCAAATTTTTCTTTAGAGGACAATCTTTTTTCACGCTTATTTGATAACTGCGAATCCCCGGATTGCCAATTCAGACACAATGGTCTTGGGAACTTACTCAGTGGAGAGGCCTCTAAACGAAATATTTTAGATTTTCTAGAACTCACAAAAAATAAGCTCTCCCCTTCTGACAAGTTTAGATTTTATTTTACAGGCCATGGAAAGCATGAAGACAATGATTTTACAAAAAATTATATTTCAACTTGGAAGAAAGAACATATCTCTGTCCAAGAATTTACAGAAAAATTAGACACGCTCCCTTCCGAAACGCAAACTCAAGTGGTCATGGTTCAATGTTTTTCTGGGGGGTTTGCCCAAATCAATTACGAAGGAGGCGACAAAAATAAACCATTATCTCCTGCAAACCGCTGTGGTTTTTTTGCCCAGGTGCCAGATCGTATCGCTGCTGGATGTACGCCAGATCTTAAAAAAAGAGAAGAATATAGCCACTACTTTTGGGATGCCTATAGAGGGAAAACTGATTTTAATCAAGATGGGAAAGTTACTTCTAATGAAGCTCATGCCTATGTCATCATTCATGAAAATTCGATTGATATCCCCACCACTACCTCAAGTCAGCTCTTACGAGACCAGGAATTTAGTTTATCGACAGAAAAAAAACGAACTCCATGGACAGAGTTTCAAACCAAACTTAATCCTACCGAAAAAGCTATTTTAAAAGGCCTTCAAGAAAAAACTGGATACGATATCGCCTCTTCTCCCACCCCTTTAATTTTTGTTGAAGAGAAAATAAAACATCTTCAAGAAATGAAAGAGTTAAGCATTCAACAATCAAGACTGGCTCAAAATATTTTAGATGAAGTTTTTGTTCAAATCAGAAATGAGCTTTTCATGATTTATCCTATTTTTAATAATAGCTATGGGGCTAATCACGGAGATTTACTTTCAGCCCAATTCCAAATCGTCCAAAACGCCAAACAGGCCATGCTGACCCATCCAGAATTTAGTCATTATCAGGATCTCTTCTTAAAGAGAGACGAAGCCAATGATGAAGTAGACTCCTGGAAACAACTCATCGTGAAATGGGAAAGGATTCAATACCTCTTAGAAACAAAACTCCTAGAAGACCTTCTCGCCGCTTCGTCTCTAGATACCGTTAAACAAAAATATAAGTCTCTCAAAGACTGCGAGAGTGCTTCCTTTTTTTAGAGGGATTTTTCGCGGTGTTCTTTTCCGTCGTAAGACAAACCGTTTGTTTCCAAATTTTCTGAACTCTCTCAAGTGTTTCTTTGGCTTCTAAAAGTTTTAAATCCACTCCATAGTGTGCGTGCGTTAATAGAAGTACACCCTTTCCTTCAAAATTATCTTCTGTTACAGAAATCATGGGCTGACCAAAGTTCGTCAAAGAAAATAAAAGCTTGTCCTTCACTTTTCTTGTATCCCGATCCACGATTTCATAGGTTCCATTGCGCTTGTTATAGGCATAGACAAAAAGTTTTAATTTTTCGCAAAGCTCTGACGTCAAAAACTCATCAATAAAGGTCACATCATTATAGAGTTTTCTGACTTGGAAGATTTTCTCTAGCCCTTTTCCTAATTTTTTATCCCAATGCCTTTTAAATTCGATATCATCACATTCTTCATACTCTTTTCCAAAGCGTCCCGTGTTCCATCTCTCTTCAATATCTCGATAAATCTCTATTCCCAATTTATAAGGATTAATTTGTCCCGGCTGGGTGGCCAGGGTTGCTGAATGGTGATCTGCAAAATCTACAATATCGATATCTTGAAGCGCTTTTTCGGTTAAAATTTTGGAATGCCAAAAGCTGGCCCATCCTTCATTCATAATTTTGGTTTGGCCTTGCGGCAAAAAATAATACGCTTCGTCTCGAAGCATAATCAGCGTTTCTCGCTGCCATTCTTCCAAAGGAGCCTTTTGAATGAGAAACTCCAAAATATCATGCCCTTTTCGGCTGGGCGTATGAACATCGATCAAATTTTCTAACGACAAACATAGATCAATAAAATTTTCGACTTCATCAATGCCATAGAGCTCTCCATACTGGCGAATACGAGAGGCATGATTGGCCATTTCATCGATCATTTTGCGATGCGTATGCTTAAAAAATTGATTATTTTTAAAAAAATCACAGTGCCCATAGACGTGTGCAATCACAATTTTTTGATCTACAAGCGTATTGGAATTCATGAGATAGGCATAGCAAGGATCATTATTGATCACGAGTTCATATATTTTTTGAAGCCCATATTCATAGCCTTTGCTGAGACTATCGTAGATCATCCCAAAGCGCCAATGGGGATAACGCGTCGGAAATCCTCCGTAAGCTGCAATTTCATTTAAATGTTTGGCATCGATGAGTTCAAAAATGGTTTCAAAAAAATCGAGCCCATAGCCTTTAGCCCAAAGCTCAATTTGCTTTTGGAGATCATGAAGTTCGTTTTTTGCCTTATTCATTTGCCCTCGGGTCAGCGACCCTTGCCTAAAAATTCTTTGATCGATTTATAAATCGCATCCTTGTCATCAATCTTAGAGGTTACAATCTTTTCTTCTTGGGGGAATGCTTCACGTAAATCTTTAATAAATTGGCCACTTCCGTAGCGACTTTCTACTTGGCCGTAACAAAAAAGATTGGCCCGTGGAAATAAATGATATTTTAAAAGATCAATGCAGAGCTTGGTATCTTCACCAGACCAATTATCACCATCGGAAAAGTGAAATAAATAAATATTCCAATCTTCGGAAGGATACTCGGTATCAATGAGTGTCTTAGCCATTTTATAGGCTGAGGAAATAAGGGTCCCTCCACTTTCTCTCGTATGATAAAAAGTATTTTGATCGACTTCTTTAGCCTGAGCATCGTGGATAATATAGCGACAGGTAATATTGTCGTATTGAGAACGAAGCCACGTATCAATCCAAAAAGATTCAATGCGCACAATTTCTTTTTGCTCATCCCCCATTGAACCTGACACATCCATAATATAGATAATGGCTGCATTATATTCAGGACGAGGGGTAGGTTTCCAAAAACGATACCGCTTGTCTCGTTTAATGGGGACAACATTGGGATCATCCGGATTATATTCGCCATGCGCAATTTGTCGTTTGAGCGCCTCTTTATAGGTGCGTTTAAAATGGCGCAAGGACTCTGTCCCACTTGTACGAATGGTTGAATACCGATTGGCGGATGTTGAAACGACACCATGGCCTTTGGGTTGTATCCGAGGGAGATCGAGCTCTTCGGCCATCATATTGGCCAATTCTTCTAAGCTCACT
The DNA here is from genome assembly GCA_016193105.1 of Deltaproteobacteria bacterium. Taxonomy (GTDB): domain Bacteria; phylum Bdellovibrionota; class JACOXK01; order 2-02-FULL-40-11; family 2-02-FULL-40-11; genus JACPST01. The sequence continues at coordinate 9,451 of JACPSU010000098.1, forward strand.
TCCACTTCTAACGCGTGTTCCCCTGGCATATTCCCAGCTTGGGACGTTCCTTCTTGCGCTTCTTGCCCTCCTTTTCCAAGCACCGTCCCTACTTTTCCCTCTCCTTGTCCAACCCCTCCCATTTGTTCCTGTCCATACCGAAATTTAGGGATATCCACTTGAGGCAGAGGAATACTGATGAGGTTTTTCCCCTGAGCCCCAATCAACTCCCCTTTGGTAATATATTTTTTGAGATTTTGCTTGATGCGGCCTTTGATAATATCTTTAAAGCGATAATAATCCCGCTCGATTTTGTGGATCACGCCGTTCTCCTAACATCCCCCCTCGCGTAGATACTGGCCACAAAATTAAGGACATCCGATGAACAAATCTCACAATAGCCGTAATTTTTAATAAGTCGGCTTTTGACAATATTAATCCTCTCTTGAGCAATGGGATCCACGTTTCTGGATACGAGGGTAGAAAGTTTAATCGTATCTTTTTGATCTTCGAAAAGTTTAAGCTCCAAAGCACGTCTCAGCCGCTCATTAGATTGATAATCAAAAACCTTGTCTTCCAAGGCCAGAGAGCCAATGTAGTTCATGATTTCTCGACGGAAATCCTCTTTTCTAATGTCTGGAATATCAATTTTTTCCTCAATTGAACGCATGAGTCTTTCATCGGCTTCCTCATATTCTCCCGTATATTTATTTCTCACTTTTTCTCTCTGCGTATAGGCCTTTACATTTTCAATGTAAGAAGTGCACAGCCTAGAGACTGCCTCGTCATCACAAGAAATCGCACGCTGGACTTCACTTTTTACCAGCTCCTCATACTCATGTCGCACCATCGCCAAAAGCTCTTCGTAACGACGTTTCTGCTCATCGCTCCCCACCATCACATGATGTTTTAACCCCTTGTTTAACTCTGAAAGAACTAAGAAAGGATTGAGGCAATTATTCTCTTCATTGACGAGTGCATTTGAAATTTTATCTTGAATATACCGAGGAGAAATCCCATTTAATCCCTCTCGGATGGTTTCTTTACGAAGCTCTTTCACATTTTCTTCAGTATAGCCAGGAAGAGAAACCCCATCGTAGAGTTTTAATTTTTGCACCAAAGAAAGATTCGCTTTTTTAGGAACTTCAAGCCGCGTCAAAATGGCCCACATCGCTGCCATTTTGAGGGTATGAGGCGCAGAGCGATGTGTTTTCCTCGAATACGCTCCTGATTAAAATCCCGTTCGTAAATTTTAGTTTCGGCTTTTAGTTTTGTAATATAGGGAATATCAATCTTTACCGTCCGATCTCGAAGCGCTTCCATATACTCGTTGCTTTGAAGTTTTCGATATTCCGGTTCATTGGTGTGGCCAATAATGACTTCATCGATATCGGTTTGCGCAAATTTTTTGGGTTTAATCTTATGTTCTTGTGTAGCCCCCAAGAGATCATACAAAAAGGCTGTATCTAATTTTAAAAGTTCAATAAACTCAATCATCCCACGATTGGCGATATTAAACTCTCCGTCGAAATTAAAAGCCCTAGGTTCTGAATCCGATCCATAAAT
>JACPSU010000122.1 GCA_016193105.1 Deltaproteobacteria bacterium
AGATGATGGATCTGATTTCTTATCCATCTCTCGTCGAAAATTTTTAAAGCTCTTAGGAGCTTCAGTGGCGTTGGCTACCACCAGCTGTCGTCGTCCGGTTGCTAAAATTTTTCCGTATGTGAAAGCGTCTGAAAATGTAAAGCCCAGTCTAGCGACCACCTACGCTTCAACGTTTGCATTAAACCACCATTCTTATGGCGTTTTGGTGAAAACCCTGGAAGGCCGGCCGGTCAAAATTGAAGGAAATCCAGATCACCCCTTAAGCCAGGGTGCGGCTGGTACCTTTGCCCAAGCTTCCCTTTTAGAACTCTACGACCCCGATCGAAAACGAAACCCCACCATTCAAGATCGTGTTGTAACCTGGGAAGAATGGGACAAAGAAGTTATCTCCATTTTACATCGTTCTGGAAAAATTCGCTTTTTAACAGAATCCACCACAAGTCCAACTCTTCACGCGTTACTCCAAAAACTTTTAAAAATGTTCCCAAATGCTAGGTGGGATCAGTACGAACCTATCTCTCAAGAAAATGCACGCTTGGCTTATCAAAAAGTATTTGGCAGACCAGATCTCCCCAAACTTCATCTAGACAAAGCCAATATTATTTTTTCTATTAATTCTGATTTTTTGTGTAGCGACACAGAAAGCCTGGTTCATCTCCGAAATTGGGCCAAGGGGAGAAAAGTAAGATCCCCTAAAGATACCATGAACCGCCTTTATGTTTTAGAGAGCTTCTTTTCTACGACCGGAGCCAATGCCGACCACAGACTTGCTTCAAAACCTTCCCAGCTTTTGTCTTTAACATTAGAACTTTTAAAAATTCTAGATCCCTCTTCTCACTCCGTGTTAGGTGCCATTCCAAATCATGCTGAAACAACCTATGAACGAAAATTTTTAACAGCCTTGGCTGAAGACCTTTTAAAAAACAAAGGAAAGGCTTTGGTCGTCGTGGGGCCTCAAGAATCTGTAGAACTTCAAGTCGTAGGACTTCTGATTAATTCCATTTTGGGAAGTTTTGGAACAACGATTGATTCCAAGATTTCTGTCGCAAGTTTTGATAACGGGCCTCAGTCTTTAAAACCTTTGATGTCAGAACTTAGAACTGGCAACGTAGATGCTTTAATTACCATTGGAGGAAATCCTGTCTATCATCTAGGCCTTGAAATGCGTGATCTTATGAAAAGAGGACCCCACACCATTCGAGTGAGTCTTTATGACGATGAAACCACAGCCATATCCAAATACGCTGCCCCCCTTTCCCATTTCTTAGAATCTTGGGGCGATAGTCGCCCTGAAGATGGCATCGCAAGCTTGGTTCAACCTACGATACGTCCTTTGCACAATTCACGATCGGCTGGAGAAGTGCTCACCTCTTGGGTTTACGCCCTAGCTGGCACTTCCTCTTCTAATCCACAAGAGTCCTGGTTGGAATATCTTAAAACGTATTGGAAACAAAATATTTATTCAAAGAAAAATACATTAGACTCTTTTGAATCTTTCTGGGAAGGGGCTCTTCAAGATGGCTATGTAACAGAATCTCTACCAGCCCAAAAAATCTTTCATGCAAATACAGCCGTGCTTTCTGAAGTAACTCAAGAAGCCAAACCCCAAAAATCAGATTCTTTAGAACTTCAACTCACAGTGAGCCCTACTATTTTTGATGGACGTTTTGCCAACGTAGGTTCTTTACAAGAACTCCCAGATCCTGTCACAAAAATTACGTGGGATAATGTAGCAGCCATGAGTCCTAAAACCGCAGACAAACTTGGGGTCAAACAAGGAAATATCATTGAGCTCTCAAATAGACCCGAGAGAGCGATTCGCTTGCCTGTCTTTTTACAGCCAGGACTTTCAGAAGATGTGATCACCTCTCACATCGGATATGGACGCAGTCAGGCTGGGGAAGTGGGAACCAACATCGGCACCAATATTTTCGTTTTAGGTTCAATGTGGAGCTACAAAAATGTCAGCCTTAAAAAACTCTCAGGACAACATAAGCTTGCAACCACTCAATCTCATCACAGCATGGAAGGAAGACCGATTATTTTAGAATCCACGTTCGACAAATATAAAGAACATCCCGATTTTCCAAAACATAAAACTCACACCCCAGAACTCTTAAGCCTCTATCAAGACCATGCTTATACGGGACACAAGTGGGGAATGGCCATTGATCTTGGCTCCTGTGTGGGATGCAGTGGCTGTGTAGTCGCATGTGATGTTGAAAATAATGTCCCCAATGTTGGAAAATCTCAGGTTTTGAAAGGTCGAGAAATGCAATGGCTCAGGCTCGATCGTTATTATGAAACATCATCGGAAGAGGAAGTAAAAACCCTCTTTCAACCGATGCTCTGTCAACATTGCGATAATGCCCCGTGCGAATCTGTCTGCCCAGTTTCTGCCACAGTTCACAGCGAAGAAGGCTTAAACCAAATGACCTATAACCGCTGCGTCGGAACAAGATATTGTGCTAATAACTGCCCCTACAAAGTAAGACGGTTTAATTATTTTAATTTCAACGCAACAATGCAATCTCCTCAAGAATTGGGGAAAAATCCAGACGTGACCATTCGTATGCGAGGGGTCATGGAAAAATGTACGTTTTGCGTTCAAAGAATTTCAGAAGGAAAAAGTACCGCTAAAATGCGCGGAGAAAAAGTGGCTGATGGAGAGATTAAAACTGCGTGCCAACAAGCATGTCCTTCTCAAGCCATTGTCTTTGGAGATTTAAATGATCCAACATCAGAAGTTTCAAAACTTTCAAGTCTCTCTCATGGATATCATGTCTTAGAAGAACTCAATGTCCGTCCAGCGATAACTTATTTAGCTAAAATTAGAAATCCCAATCCCAAACTGGAGAAAAGAGCATCATGAGCGTCCATGTTGAAACATTAGAACGCCCAGAATTAGTTTTGGGGATAAAAGATCGAAAGACGATTACAGAAATTGTTGCCAAACCACTGGATCGTATCCCCTCTAAAAGTTGGTTTTTACTTTTTACGCTTACAGCATCTCTCATGACCCTTGGATTTATGTGCATTGGCTGGACCTTTTATAAAGGAATTGGGGTGTGGGGGAACAATAATCCCGTAGGGTGGGCTTTCGACATCACTAACTTTGTTTTTTGGATCGGGATTGGACACGCCGGCACTTTAATTTCTGCTATTTTATTTTTGTTTCGCCAACGCTGGCGAACCGCCATCAATCGCGCGGCTGAAGCCATGACCATTTTTGCCGTCATGTGCGCAGGAATTTTCCCTCTGATTCACGTTGGAAGACCCTGGCTTGCCTATTGGCTCTTTCCTCTCCCTAATGAAATGAAAATTTGGGTTAATTTCAGATCTCCCCTTCTTTGGGATGTTTTTGCCGTCTCCACTTATTTCATCGTTTCGCTTTTATTTTGGTACATGGGACTTATTCCAGATTTAGCCACTCTTCGGGATCGAACAACAAATCCCATTAAAAAAGTGGCCTATTCTATTTTAAGTTTGGGATGGCGCAGTTCGCAGCGCTGTTGGAAACATTACGAGACGACATATCTCATTTTTGCGGCGATCTCAACTCCCCTTGTTTTGTCTGTACACAGCATTGTGAGTTTTGACTTTGCAACATCTATCATCCCTGGATGGCATACCACGATTTTCCCCCCCTACTTTGTGGCGGGGGCTATTTTTGGTGGATTTGCGATGGTCTTATTACTTTTGGTGATTACACGAAAACAATTTCAATTGGAAAATTTGATCACGATGACCCATCTTGAAAACATGAACAAAGTTTTACTCACAGCCGGAATGCTCGTAGGCTACGCTTATGCGGTCGAATTCTTTACAGCTTGGTATAGTGCCAACGACTATGAACTCTTTGCGTTTAAAAATAGAGCTTTTGGTCCCTACGCATGGGCGTATTGGACGATGGTTTTTTGTAATGTGATGTCCCCACAACTCTTTTGGTTCAAACGATTTAGAACAAGCATTCCTGTGATGCTCATCGTAGCTATTCTTGTCACGATCGGAATGTGGTTTGAGCGATTTGTCATCATTGTAACTTCTTTGCATAGAGATTATTTGCCCTCTAGCTGGGACATGTACTATCCAACTGTATTTGATTTTGGAATTTTTATTGGTTCCCTTGGCCTCTTTTTCACACTCTACCTTCTTTTTGTCCGAGTCTTGCCTGCAGTTTCGATGAGTGAAATTAAAGGGGTCATGAAGGGTGCACATCCCAGGGGAGAAGTCGATGACGTTTAAGAAAGGATTAGCAGCCAATTTTATATCCCCGCAAGAGCTCGTCCGAGCGGCCAGGCAGGTACATAAATCTGGAATTAAAAAATTTGATGTTTTTACTCCTTATCCTATTCATGGACTCGATGAAGCCATGGATGTCAAAAGTTCTCATATCCCCTGGTTTTCACTTATTTTTGGATTGCTCGGAGCTGGCGCCGGACTTTATTTTCAATGGTGGACCTCTGTGGCCGATTGGAAACTCAATATTGGAGGAAAGCCCCACTTTTCTCTTCCAGCCTTTATTCCGGTGACGTTTGAACTGGGCATTTTATTTTCAGCTTTTGCAAGCTTCATCGCACTTTTTTATTTTTGTAAACTCCCCAAATATGAATCCATCTTTGAAAAAGATACCCATGCCTTAAAAGCCACAGATGATCAATTTATGATTTTTGTCGAGTCTTCTGATCCGGAGTTTAATGAGAATCATTTAAGAGATGTCTTTAACAAACACCAGGCAGAGCATATTCGATGGGTAGGAGATTCGTCTCATGACTAAAGAAAAAATATTTCTCCTCCTCCTTTGTTTCCTTTTTATCGGCTGCGATAGAACAAAGCCTCCCATTCAGTTTTTTCCAGACATGAAAAATCAAAAAAGTGTTAGACCCCAAGCTCAATTTCGAGAACCTCCTGCAAACACTGTTCCCAGAAAAGCCAAGAGATACCCGTTCTCAGATCCTGAAGGTGCAGAAAAAAAACTTAAAAACCCTTTGACACCTACCGCTGACACCTTAAATCGTGGACAATTTATGTATAACGCGTATTGTTTACCCTGTCATAATTCTAACGGAGAAGGTTTTGGTCCTGTCGTAAAAAGAGGCTTTGCTCCTCCACCCCCTTTAAGCTCCGAAAAAGTTAAACAGTGGAGTGATGGGCGACTTTTTCATATCATCACAAAAGGACAAGGAATTATGTCTTCTTACGCCTCCCAAGTAGATCCCATAGATCGCTGGGCTATTATTTTATATATACGAGCTTTGCAAAAAGCACACGGAGGAAAAGTTAATGGCGCACAGTGATATCTCATCCTCGAAAGTTTATTTTCAGACAGAAAGCAAGCTCCGCGTATTTAGAATTTTTGTGCCTCTTTTTCTTCTTTCATCTCTATTCTTGATTATTGGCTTTAAATTCAATGCCTCTAGAACTCTATTCAACTATCTTCTCGCCTTTACATTTCTAATGAGCTTAGGACTCGGAGGATTATTTTTCTCTATGCTTCACCATGCCACAGGGGCTAGCTGGAGTGTTGTTGTCCGACGCATTCCTGAGTCTTTGGCCCATCTTCTTCCTTGGGGATTTATTTTGATTCTTCCTGTTTTTTTCGGGCTTGATTTTCTCTACGAGTGGTCGCGGCAAGAAAGCGCCCATGACGCTATTCTCACTCATAAAGCAGCTTATTTAAACGACACCTTTTTTATCATTCGAAATATTTTTTATTTTACGATTTGGACTCTGCTTTATAAAAAAATCATTGGTACTTCGATTGCTCAGGATCAACATGGAGATATCCAGATCACCCACAAACTGGTGCGATGGAGCTCGGCAGGTATTGTATTATTTGCAATCACGCTCACCTTTGCCGCGATTGATTGGATCATGTCTCTTAAGGCACACTGGTTTAGTACGATTTACGGCGTATACTATTTTGCGGGCTCTATTGTAGCGGGCCTATCTATGACGATCGTTGTTCTTCTCATGCTCCAAAACAAGGAATATCTCAAAAATGTAATCAATGAAAATCATTTTCATGATCTCGGAAAACTTCTTTTTGCTTTGAATGTCTTCTGGGCTTACATCGCCTTTTCTCAATACATGCTGATTTGGTATGGCAACATCCCTGAAGAAACCATTTTCTTCTCTGAAAGAGGTCATTCGGGCTGGCATATCGTATCTTTAGCTGTAGCCATTGGACACTTTGTCATTCCTTTTTTCCTTTTAATGTCTCGGCATGCCAAGCGAAATATGAAGGTACTTTTTGCAGGAGCACTTTGGCTTCTCGCTATGCATTATCTAGATTTATTTTGGCTCATTATGCCCAATTTTTCCAAAAATAGTGTGAACTTTGGCTGGATCGAAATCACAGCGATTGTTTGGATGTTGAGCCTTTTTGTTTTAATCTTAGTTTGGAATTTTAACCGGTATGCGCTTATCCCCCTAAAAGACCCACGCTTAAAAGAATCATTGGAGTTTCACCAGCTATGAAAAAAACATTTCTTTGGTTAGCTCCAGCCTGCATTGTAAGCGTTCTCATTGTTTTGGCTTTTTCACACATTTATCAAAATACTCAAAAATTAAAATCTCAGACAGAAACTTCTCTCTATCCAGAAATAGACTTAGCAATCATTCCATCTGTTTCAAAAGCAATAGAAACAATGACCGTGTCCCCTTCTAAAAAAACACTCACCCCCTCAGAAATAAACCAACGAGAAATGGCTCTTAAGAAACTGGCCTTAAAATTTCCAAACGCCCATGCCCTCTATGTAAATCAATGTTTGTCCTGCCATGGAACTATTGCGCAAGGGGAAAAGCCACTCAAAAGTTTTAGTACACGCATGAATCACCGTGAGAGTTTCTATGCCGCCCCTCCACTTCTCTCAAACTCTATATCTCTAAATATCAATGAATTTTTTAAGGCTGCATCCAAGGAAGATCAACCGCATCTCCCGAGAACGCTTCTTGCTATAGACAAAAAAGAGATCTTAGAGCTTCAAGCTTACTTAAAAGAACTCGTCAGATAAAACTTCTATTAAAAACGAACAGATAACTTTCCTGTAAAACGATCTGCACCAAAAGATCTGGAGTATTCTGCTCCGATTCCTAAAAAGAGCGTCGTAAATTGAAGCCCCGTATAGAGATGAGAGCTTGTTTCAGAACTACTTGCAGACTGTCCTGTCGTCAATGTGGCATTAAAA
>JACPSU010000123.1 GCA_016193105.1 Deltaproteobacteria bacterium
TTTGAAAAGGCAAAAAAAGAGATTCAGGCCAAAAATTTAATTTTGTGTCCAGGGTTCATTGATATTCATTCTCACTCAGACTATTTTCTTCTGATCAATCCCACCGCTGATAGTAAAATTACTCAAGGAGTGACGACAGAAATTGGAGGAAACTGTGGGTACGCCGCAGCTCCTATTTGGGGAGAGGCCAAGGAGCGTCGCGAAGAAGAGTACCAAAAATATTATAAACTAAAGTTGGGTTGGAGTAAGCTCAAAGACTATTTTCAAAGACTTGAAAAAGAGAGAATAGCTCTAAACTATGGACAGCTCATTGGCCACAACACTCTTCGTCAATCTGCCATGGGGTCTCTTAACCGGCCCGCGACTCCTCAAGAAATAGCTAAAATGATTGAGGGGCTTAAAGAAGGGATGAAAGAAGGAGCTGTGGGGCTTTCAACCGGACTTATTTATCCCCCCGCCTGTTATTCTAATAGAGAAGAAGTGTTAGCGCTGGGCAAGGCCTGCAAAGATGCAGGAGGAATCTTTACCTTTCATATGAGAAGCGAGAGCGACAAAGTTATAGAAGCGGTGCAAGAAGTACTTGAAACGGCAAAAAAGACAGGGGTTGTTGTTCAAATTTCTCATATTAAGACCTCAGGACAAAGAAATTGGCACAAAATTACTGAAATTTTTAATTTAATTGAGCGTGCTCAAAAAGAGGGGATCGATGTCGAGTGTGATCGCTATCCGTATATCGCTTCTCAAACGGGGCTCATGCAGGTTTTGCCTGATTGGACCTTTGAGGGGGGGAGCAAGGGTCTTGTTCAAACGCTTAAAGATCCTCAAAAAAGAGAAAAAATTAAAAAAGAGGTTTTAGAGCTTCACCCTCCTAAAGAAGATTACTAAAATAAAGTTCTTATTATGGAAGTCATGTCACAAAAAAATAAAATTTTTGAAGGACTCACCGTTCAAAAAGGAGCCCAAAAGGCCAAAAAGGATGTTTTTGAATTTTTGTTTGATCTTTTAATCGAAGAAGAAGCGGCGATTTCAGCTATTTATTTTACCATGTCTGAGGATAATTTAAAAAACTTCTTAAGCAAAGACTACATTTTTGTCGCTTCGGATGCGGGCTGTCGTTCGGTGAAAGGTCCTTTGGCCAAGGGGCGACCTCATCCCAGAATTTTTGGAACCTTCCCAAGAGTGATCCGAAAATATGTAAAAGAAGAAAAGCTTTTAGATCTCTCCAGGGCGATTTACAAAATGACTTGGCAGCCGGCCGAGCGCTTTAAATTGAGAGGACGTGGAAAAATCGAAGAAGGGTACTATGCAGACCTCGTTCTTTTTGATTTAAATAAAATTTCTGACACATCCGATTTCCTCGATCCCTTTCATTACTGCGAAGGCATTGAATATGTTTTTGTAAACGGCCAGCTGGCCATCGAAAAAGGAAAACAAACAGGCAAGCGGGCGGGAATGGTTTTAAGAAAAAATTAAGCAAAAAACTGTTTAGCCAGATTTTTATGTTCTTCGCAGCCGACGACTTGGGAGATTGTTGCTGTATCTACAGGGGTAAAGGGGACGAGATAGCGATTGCGGACTTTGGTAATGCGCTCAGAGCTTTCTTCAATGCGCGGGACAGGAATTTTAATATCCAAAACTCCGCGTAGCACTTTCTCAATGGCTAAAATTTGTTTTTCTAGGGTTTTACAAATAAGAATAATATCGACCCCAGCATCCAGGGCTTTGAGAGTGGCATCTTCAATCGGATAATGGTCAGAAATTCCCTTCATTTCTAAATCATCGGTAATAATTACTTTTGAAAAACGAAGGGGCCCTCTTAAGTAATCCAAAGTTTTTTTAGAAAGCGTTGCTGGAAGCTCAGGATCTAAGTTGGGATTTAAAATGTGAGCGGTCATCACCGTTTCAACCCCCCCTTTAATAACGCGCTCAAACGGAAGCCATTCGGTTTGTTGGAGTCTTTCTAAAGAGTGATTTACAACCGGAAGCTCTAGATGAGAATCAGTTTGGGTATCGCCGTGGCCTGGGAAATGCTTGGCGCAGGAAATAACTCCTCCACGCTGAAGGCCGCGAATAAATCCAGAAGCAATTTTAGCGACGATTTCGGGATCAGAACTAAACGCACGATCACCAATAATAGGATTTTGGGGATTGGTGTGTACATCTACCACCGGAGCAAAATTAAAATTAATTCCAACAGCCCGAAGTTCCTTGGCCATTGCAAAAGCAGCTTCAAATGTAAGTTTGGGGGAATCCACTTTTGAAAATTGTTGAGGAGCTCCAAAATCTGTGAAAGGTTCTTTGAGACGCCTGACGCGGCCCCCTTCTTGATCTACAGAGATAAAAAGAGGAGTTTTGGTGTTGAGAGATTGGATTTCATTGGTGAGCTCAGCCACTTGAGCAGGGCTTTCAATATTTCGTTCGAAAAGAACAATCCCTCCGACATAGTAATCTTGAATGAGTTTTTTAAGATCATCTGTGACAGATTTTCCTTCAAATCCTACCATAAACATCTGTCCGACACGTCTTCGAATTTGATCTAATTTCATAAGCTTTCTAAGTATACCAAAGAAGGGTCGCTGACCCAAGAGAAAGCTCAGCGACTATTTTTTAATTTGGGATCCCAGGCATCCCGAAGACCATCCCCGACAAAGTTAAATCCCAATACAGTCATCATAATAGCAAGGCCCGGAAAGAGGGCTACAAACGTAGGTTGAAACGCAGATTGTTTGGCTAAGAAAAGCATATTGCCCCAACTGGGATGATCCGGGGGAACCCCAATCCCTAGAAAACTAAGGCTCGATTCGCCAATGATAATCCCTCCCATGGCAAAGGAAGCTTGAACAATGAGAGGAGAAAGAATATTGGGCCAAATGTGGCAAACCAAAATGCGGAGATGAGAAGCACCTAAAGAGCGAATGGCTTGAACAAATTCTTTTTCTTTTTCTACTAAAACTTGAGCACGGCTCACACGTGCAAATCCGGTCCATCCCACCAAAGAAAAAATGAAGATGACATTATAAAGACTCGGTTTTAAAAAAGCGGCCAGAGCAAAAACTAAAAGAAGTCCTGGGAATGCTAAAAGAATATCGACCAAACGCATGAGGCATTCATCTAGAATTCCCCCAAAATAACCCGCCGTAGAACCCAGAGTTAGGCCGATTAAAGACATTCATCTAGAATCCCCCCAAAATAACCCGCCGTAGAACCCAGAGTTAGGCCAATCAAAAGAGAAATGAAGGTTGCGGTCACAGCAACCATGAGAGAAATTTTAGCGCCAGAGATGATTTTGCTATAAATATCTCCACCGAGCTTATCTTGCCCCAGCCAATGTGACTCTGAGGGAGGAGAAAATCGAGAGCCAATGTCTGTCCCTTTGGGGTCATACGGAGCTAGCCAGGGAGCAAATATTCCAATGAAAAAAAATCCAAAGATGATTAAAAGACCCATTTTTGTGGTGAGAGAAAGTTTCCCAGAGAATTTCATTGGAGTCGAATCCTTGGGTCAATAAAGGCGTATAAAACATCAGTTAGAAGATTAATGGTTACATAAAGGGTTGCGATTAAAATCACACAGCCTTGAACCAGGGGATAGTTTCTAGATTGAATGGCTTCGACCAAAAGACTTCCAATGCCAGGCCAGTCAAAAATAGTTTCTGTAATGATCGAGCCTGAAAGAAGCGCTCCTGTTTGAATGCCTGCAATGGTAATGACAGGAATGAGCGTATTTCTTAAAACATGTTTAAAAAGAACTTTTCCTTCCGAAAGTCCTTTGGCACGAGCAGTTCGGACATATTCTTCTCGGATAACTTCCAAGGTGGTTGTGCGGGTGAGCCTTGAAAGTAGCGCCATCATGGCTGTCCCTAGAGTGATCGCAGGAAGAACAAGGCTTAAAAAATTACTTCTTTCTGAAATAGGAAAAATAGGAAGGGTATAAGCAAAAAGAATAATGAGTAAAGGGCCAAGCCAAAAATGAGGAATTGAGATTCCTAAAAGAGCGATGAGCATTGAAAAACCATCAATAATGGTTTTGTGTTTAATAGCAGCCAGCATCCCCAGAGGGATAGAAACACTCATTGCAAAAACCATAGCCCAAAAGGCAAGTTCTGCTGTAGCGGGGAAGCGCTCGCCAATTTCTTTCCAGACACTTCTTTTAGAATGAATCGATTTTAAATTTCCACTGGCAATATCTTTTAAGAAAAGAAAGTATTGAACATGAATCTTCTCATCGAGATGAAGCATTTTTCTTAAATGTTCTTTATCTGAAACTTGGGCCGATTCCCCCAGAATAATATCTACAGGATCTCCTGGGATGAGATGCATCAGGGAAAAAACAATCAGACTGATGCCAAAGAGGATGGGGACCAATAAAAGAAGTCGCTTCAGAATAAACGTTTTCACGTCTCAGCAAAGTATAGCATCTTTGGCGCGCTTTATGCTAATATTTTGCCATGATGCTGGATGGAACTCAGAAGGATATTGTGACCCAGATACAAAAGTTATCTGGAGAAATGAAAGCCCTGGCGGCATTTATTGGAAAAAATCCAGAGTTGGCTTTCCAGGAATGGAAATCACAAGAAAAGTTGACCCGGTTTCTTAAGAATCATGGATTTAAAGTTCGAAAAGGTGTGGGAGGGATTAAAACGTCTTTTTTGGCTACGGTAGCCCGAGGCTACGGGCCTAAGGTTGGATTTTTGGCAGAGTATGACGCACTTCCTGGCATTGGACATGCCTGCGGGCATAACCTGATTGGAGTAGCCAGCTGTGCTGCCGCGATTGCTTTGGCCAAGGGGTTTCCAAACTTTTCAGGGACGATTTCTGTTGTGGGATGTCCTGCTGAAGAAGGCGGGGGAGGAAAAATTCTCTTAGCCAAAAAAGGAGTTTTTCATAAGCTTGATTGCGCCATGATGGCTCATCCGGATTGCAAAACAGAAGTGGTTAAAAAAATGTTAGCTCTCATTGAAATAGATATTGAG
>JACPSU010000124.1:0-4663 GCA_016193105.1 Deltaproteobacteria bacterium
CGGTGTGGAACACAATTTCTCCACAGCGCTCTGTTTCAGCCCCGAAAGATTTTCCTTCTAGAACTATTCCGTTTTCCAAAGCTAAAATTGCTTTAGGCTCTGTAGACAATTTTTCCTCCTACAATGGTAGCCAAAACTTCTCCTTTGCATGTCCAGCCATGAAACGGTGTATTTTTGCTTTTAGATAAAAACGTATCTTGATTGATTTTTATTTTTTTTGTGGGATCAAAAATAGTGATGTCAGCATCTGCACCGACTTTAAGGGTCCCTTTAGGGAGACTTAAAATACGAGCCGGGGCAAGGGTCCATTTTTCAATAAATTGAGACAGGGTTAGAACTTTTTCTTCTACGAGTTTTAAAGTAATAGGAAGAGCTGTTTCAAGTCCAATAACGCCATTGGCCGCTTCTTCAAACTCAACATTTTTTTCAAGATTGCTATGAGGAGCATGATCTGTAGCAAATGCATCAATGATATTTTCTTTTAAGCCTTTTTTTAAAGCCAAAATGTCTTTTGGGGTTCTTAAAGGAGGAGCCATTTTAAAATGAGTGTCGTAGGTTGCAACCGATTCATCTGTCAAAAAAAGATGGTGTGGTGTGACTTCGCACGAGAGGGGTACTTTTCTTTTTTTGGCATCAGAGATGAGTCGCACGGCAGCCTCTGTCGAGATATGGGCCATATGTATATGAGAGCCTGTAAGTTCTGCGAGCGCAATATCTCGGGCCACCATAATTTCTTCTGAAGCTCCTGGATTTCCCCGTAGGCCCAAAATCGTAGAACGAAGTCCCTCATTAATCATCCCTTTGCCGACTAAATGCATATCTTCACAATGTGCAATAATAGGAAGCTTAAAGTGCCGACAATAATCGAGTGCTTTTCTCATGACATAACTATTCATGACAGGATGTCCGTCGTCACTAATGGCCACACATCCCGCGCTTTTTAAACTTCCAATTTCTGCAAGCTCTTCTCCTTTTAAGCCTTTCGAAAGAGCTCCGACGGGGTAGACATTGACGCAGGCTTCTTCTTGCGCTTTGAGTTTTATAAATTGAGTAATAAAGGGGTTGTCATTGGGAGGAGTCGTATTGGCCATACAAACAATGGAGGTAAATCCTCCGTGAGCAGCAGCTAGACTTCCTGTGTGAATGGTTTCTTTGTGCTCGTCTCCAGGTTCTCTAAGATGTGTGTGCATATCAATAAATCCAGGGGCAATAATGGCATTTTTTGCATCGATGACTTGGTCAAACATTCCAATTTTTTGGCCTTTAAGCGTATTGGGTGAGGCGATCTTTTTAATTTTCCCATTTTCAATGAGGAGATCTTTTTTAGCCTGTAGCTTTTGAGAAGGATCTACGACGATGCCGTTTTTAATGAGCAGCCGCATGTTGTTCCCTTCCCAAAAGTAAAGATAAGAGGGCCATTCGAACGACCACTCCATTGGTGACTTGATTTAAAATCACAGAATAGGGGCCATCGGCGACATCGGGTGAAATTTCGATGCCGCGGTTTAAGGGGCCTGGGTGCATAATGATGACATCTTTTTTGGCTAGTTTTAACGTTTCAGAATTTAAACCAAAATATTGAACATATTCTTTTTTCGATGGAAATTGAATGCGGTCTTGTCGTTCTTCTTGAATGCGAAGCATCATAATGACGTCGGCTTTTTGGACAGAAGATTTCAAATCGTAGGAAACTTCTACTCCGAGTTTTGTCATGGCTGGAGGAATCAGTGTAGGGGGGCCGCAGACAATAATGTGGGCTCCCATCTTTTTAAGACCATAAATGTTAGATCTAGCCACGCGGCTGTGGGCAATGTCTCCGACAATCAAAACTTTTAAACCTGCAATTTTCCCCTTCGCCTCTTCAATGGTGAATAGATCTAAGAGAGCTTGCGTGGGATGTTCGTGAAAGCCATCGCCCGCATTGATGATGGGCGTTTTTAAAGTTTGAGAAAGAACATAGGGAGCCCCTGATGAAGAATGCCGAATGATAATGGCATCTGGATTCATCGCTTCAATGTTTCTGGCTGTGTCAATCAAGGTTTCCCCTTTTACGGTGCTAGATCCAGCCCCTGTAATATTAATAGAGGTTGCACCTAGGCGTTTGGCAGCAATTTCAAAAGAGCTTCGGGTACGCGTGCTAGGTTCAAAGAATAAATTAACAATCGTTTTTCCTGTAAGAAGAGGAGGTAGATTTTTGGATGTGCTCGCGCAGGTTTTAAATTTTTTGGCAAGGGCTAGAATTTTGGAAATATCCTGGCGTGAGAGGTCGTCCATACCCAAAATGTGTCGGCCTTGGAGGGCCTCCATGGTGTTCACCTAATTAACTTTCCAAATCGCTCCCATCGTATGCTTGGCAGTCCTTCCCAATCAATGTGCGGTGAAGGGGTCAATCGAACCATCGGAAATTTTAAAAATGAAAACCTATGCTCTGAATCTAAAGAGAGCCACACAAACATGGCACGTCCTTTAATGTTTTCCATGGGGACAAATCTCCACGCTCTAGAATCTGAGGAATTGTCTCGATTATCCCCCATGACAAAAAGCTTATTGGGTGGAATGGTTAAGGGTGCAAAATCGTCAGGCTCTTTAAATTTGGAATTATAATAGAGGGTGTAGTGGGTAAAGGTGCCTGTCTCTTCTTTGTAAAGATCCATGGAGTCACTCCCCTCAATATCTTTTAAAATCTTTCGAGCCGTTTGGATTGTTTTTCCAACAGCTTGGCCATTTACGTAGAGGGTCCCCTGTTTCATTTCTAGAGTGTCTCCGGGAAGTCCGACCACTCTTTTAATGTAGTCTTTGCTGTTATCGACAGGATAAATAAAGACAATAATTTCCCCTCGTTTAGGGGAGCGAAATTTAAAAAAACGAATCTTTGTGTAGGGGAGGCGAAGGCCGTAAATGAACTTATTTACAAAAATATGATCTCCAATTTTAAGCGTGGGGATCATAGATCCTGAAGGAATTTTAAAGGCTTCGATGACAAAGGATCTTAAAACCAAAGCAATCAAAACAGCTACGACAATGGCTTCTGTGTATTCGCGAAAGAGTCCTTTTTTCACTTTATGAGGCATAGGCAAATCTTTATATTCCTATCATAAATGCTCTATCTAATCAATCTTTAACACAGCTAAGAAGGCTTCTTGTGGGAGTTCAACTCTTCCAATCATTTTCATCTTCTTTTTTCCTTCTTTTTGTTTTTCAAGGAGCTTTCGTTTCCGGGAGATGTCTCCCCCATAACATTTAGCGGTAACATCTTTTCTCATGGCCCCCACTGTTTCCCTGGCAATCACGCGAGAGCCAATGGCGGCTTGAATGGCCACCTCAAACATCTGTCGGTGGATCACCGTTTTTAATTTTTTAGCCAGTTCGCGTCCTCGATAGTAGGCTTTTTCTTTGTGGATAATGAGGGATAGAGCATCCACGGGATCCCCGTTAATTAAGATATCGAGCTTCACCAAGTCTGCAGGTTTAAAATCAATGAGCTCGTAATCAAAGGAGGCATAGCCTCGGCTAATGGTTTTAAGTTTGTCATAAAAATCAAACACCATTTCATTGAGAGGCATTTCATATTCTAAAAGCAAATGCTGGGGGCTTAAGTATTCCATTTTAATTTGGTGGCCTCGCCGTTCTTCGCATAGTTTCATAACGTCGCCTGTGTAATTGGAAGGAGTGTGAATCGAAGCTTTAATGTAGGGCTCATGCGTTTCTTGATACAGACTGGGAGAAGGAAGGTTGGCGGGGTTATCAATGACAAGTGTAGAGCCATCATTCATCTTTATTTTATAAATGACAGAGGGGGCTGTGGTCACAAGGCTTAACGAAAAATGTCTTTCTAGTCGTTCTTTGACAATTTCCATATGCAGTAAGCCTAAAAATCCACAGCGAAATCCAAATCCCAAAGCGGTAGAGCTGTCGGCTTCATAGGTAAAGCTTGCATCGTTTAATCTTAATTTTTCTAAGGCATCCTTTAAGAGTTCATAGCCATTGTTTTCAGTCGGAAAAAATCCGCTAAAGACCATCGGTTTTACTTCTTTAAATCCAGGGAAGGGAGTTTGAGTGGGATGATTTTGTTCTGTGATGGTGTCTCCAATTTTGGTATCTCTCACGTCTTTAATGGCGGCTGAAAAAAATCCCACTTCTCCAGCATTGAGGCTCCCAATTTCTTTGGGCTTAGGGGAGAAAATTCCAAGCGTTTGGACTTCAAAACTTTTTTTATTGGACATGAGTTGGACAAAGGTTCCTTTTTTAAGTGTGCCTTCAAAAACTCTAATTACGCAAATGACCCCTAAGAAGGTATCAAACCAACTATCAATCAAAAGGGCTTTTAAGGGATTAGAGGCAGAGCCTTTAGGGGGAGGAACTTTTTTGACGATCGCCTCTAAAATTTCTTCGACCCCTTGGCCTGTTTTAGCGCTGGCTAAAATAGCATGGCTTGCATCAATGCCAATGACTTCTTCAATATCTAGGGCTGTTTTGACAGGGTCCGAAGTTTTTAAATCCACTTTATTTAAAACAGGGATGATCTCTAAATTATTGTTAATGGCTAAATAGGCATTGGCAATGGTTTGTGCTTGAACTCCTTGAGTCGCATCTACGACGAGAACAGCTCCTTCGCATGCAGCCAAACTTCTAGAAACTTCATAACTAAAATCCACGTGGCCAG
>JACPSU010000124.1:4680-9401 GCA_016193105.1 Deltaproteobacteria bacterium
GAGATTTAATTGATAGGTTTTGTTATCTTTCGCCGTATAGGACATTCGAACTGTTTGGGCTTTAATCGTAATGCCACGTTCCCGCTCAATATCCATGGAGTCCAACATTTGGGCTTGGATTTTGTCGGGCGGAAGGGTTCCTGTTTTTTCAATGAGGCGATCAGAAAGGGTAGACTTTCCGTGGTCAATGTGCGCAACAATCGAAAAATTTCGAATTAATTCTGGATTCATAGAGGGGCCAAAAATATTTTAAAGATCCAGTTTTAAGCCGAAGCAGAAGGCGTTGTCCCTGAGGGGCTTGCCCCTGAGGGGCTCGCGTTACTTTCAAAGGCATCTTCTTCAAAAGACATTTGTCCTGGAAGCTGCTCTCGATGGAGTTTTAAAACAAGGTCAATCCCTTCTCTGATAGATTCAGCAATGGGAACCTTTGTTTTTTGATTTAAGAGCTTGAGCCTTTGATTTTGTTCCTCTGTAATATAGACTGTTGTGGATATTTTTTTTCGTGCCATGACATTATACATATATCACACTATATATATTGTCAACGATTTGCATTTAAAATTACTTGCGAAGCTATTTAAAATCTTCTATGATTTTCAAAGTTTATGGGACGTTTTTTAAAAGCAATCGGCAGTATTATTGTAACTTTTTTAATCTTTTTTGGGGTTCCTGTTTTTGTTTATTCCTCCTTTCAGCGTTTTTTAGGGATGGTCCCCCCGGCGCAGTTGACCCAAGCAGCCGTCTATCAATTGGCGAGCCTTAAAGGAGCAGAAGCATTTATTTTGGTTTTTATTTTTTTGATGGTGATTGAGCGGCGTCGAGGGAAAGAAGGGCGCTATGCATTTTTTATCTCTCTTTTACTTTTTATTCAAGGCGGAGTGATTGCTGAGCTTTGGTATTATTTAACACTGAGTTCCCCTGAGCTTTATACCGCAGCAGGTGTTGTTTCTAGTTTTATCTCTTATATGTTATCTGGGTGGCTCCTGGGGCGATTTTACAAAACAACCTCCAATATGATACTTCCCTAGTCTTAGTATGGCTTTAATTGTTCAAAAATATGGTGGCAGTTCTTTAGCGACTCTGGATCGAATTCAAGAAGTTGCCAGGAGAGTTTCTCAGAGAAAAAAAGAAGGGAACGATCTTGTGGTTGTCGTTTCAGCCATGGGAAATACCACCAATGATCTTTTAAAATTAGCGCAGCAAATTACAGATCAGCCCCCCGCGCGAGAGCTCGATATGCTTTTATCTTCTGGAGAAAGAATTTCGATGGCTCTCTTAGCGATGGCGCTTCATCAAATCGATGTCCCTTCGATTTCTTTTACAGGGTCACAAAGTGGAATTGTGACAGACACATCGCATACGCATGCAAAAATTTTAGAAATTCGAGCCGATCGCATTAAAGAACAACTCACTCTTGAAAAAGTGGTGATCGTTGCTGGATTTCAAGGAGTGAGCACACAAAAAGAAGTGACAACTCTGGGGCGTGGAGGATCGGATGTGACCGCTGTGGCGTTAGCCGTAGCGTTAAGTGCAAAGCAATGTGAGTTTTATAAAGATGTCGATGGTATTTATACAAAAGATCCTAAGCAGCATATCGATGCGCAAAAAATGGAACACTGTGATTACGATCGGGTGTTAACTTTGGCACATGCGGGGGCAAAAATATTACACAGTGAAGCTGTTACGCTTGCCAAAAAACATTTGATGCCTCTCTACATTGCTTCTAGTTTTACTCAACATCAAGGAACGCTTGTTGAACAACACCATTGAAGCCATCAGTCCATCCACGTTTGAGTCTCTAGGAACGTTTCCCATTGATGACGAAACAAAAGTGAATGAACTCCTAGGTACAGCTTGGACCGCATTTGAATCTTGGAAAAATATTTCTCTTCAAGAGAGAGGTCAGCATCTTTTACAGGTGAGAGAACTTATTTTTGACCAAAAGTCTCTGATGATGGATGAGATTTCTGAAGTCATCTCAAAGACAACGGGCAAGCCTAAGTTCGAAGCTCTGACAGCAGAAATTGTTCCGATCTTAGATTTTATTCCGACCTTTGTAAAAAGAGCCCCTAAGATTTTAAAAGATAAATCCTTGCCTTTGCATTTGCTCATGAATAAGAAAAGTTTTTTAACCTATGAGCCCTATGGAGTGGTGGCGATTCTTTCTCCCTGGAATTATCCCTTTTCTATCCCCATGGGAGAGATTGTTTTGGCACTTTTGGCGGGCAATACCGTTGTTGTTAAAACTTCAGAGGCTGCTTTGCCTGTTGCTAAAATTATTAAAGATATCTTTGAGTTATCAAGCTTACCTAAAGGAGTTATTAATGTCTTATTTGGGGATGGAAAAACAGGGGCGGCACTTGTTTCCTCTCCCAAAGTTCGAAAAATTTCTTTTACAGGCTCAACTTATGTAGGCCAAAAAATTTTAGAGCAGGCTGCTCAAAATCTGACTCCATGTCTTTTGGAACTCGGAGGTAAAGACGCCGCGATTGTGTGCCAGGATGCTGATCTTAAAAAAGCAGCACGTGGAATTGTCTGGGGGGCGTTTAGTAATGCAGGCCAAGTATGTGCATCCGTTCAAAGAGTTTATGTGGCCAGATCTGTGGTTCAAGAATTTACAGAGAGGGTTATTCAAGAGACAGAAAAATTAAAAATAAGATCAGATATTGGGGCTATTACGCTTCCTAAACAAATTACACATTACGAAAAACAATTAGAGGAGGCCGTAAGAGGAGGAGCTAAAATTTTAGTGGGAGGGGCAAAAGTTTCTTTGGATAAGGGATCTTATTTCTCGCCGACTGTTTTAATCAATGTGACGCAGTCAATGTCTGTGATGAAAGAAGAAACCTTTGGGCCATTGTTGCCGATCATGATGGTGGAATCAGAAGAAGAAGCGGTGAAGCTCACCAATGATTCTTCGTTTGGACTCTGTGCTTCGATTTGGACCAAAGATGTTTCGCGTGGAATTAGGCTTGCCCGAAAAATTGAAGCCGGGACCATTACAATTAATGATTGTGTGTTTACCCATGCATTGGGAGAAACGCCCTGGGGAGGGGTCAAGAAAAGTGGAATCGGACGGACGCATTCCGATCAAGGCCTTTTAGAGTTTGCCCAGCCCAAGCACATTAACTACGATCGCATAGCGTTGAAACCTTTCTGGTGGTTTCCCTATACGCCAAAATCTTATCAAGCAGCTTTAGCCTTCGCCCAGTTTGTGGGGCATTCCAACCCCCTCAAAAAACTCAAAGCCCTTCTTCTATTTTTGAAAAATTATCTTTTTGTATAAATTCCAATTGGGTATTGTCGAAATCGCAAAATAAATCTTTGAGAAAATGGGCTTTGTTTTTTATTTCTAGCCAAACGTTCTTTCTGCTCGCCATTGGTTGTGGGTTCGACAAAGAAGTCTTAGATTCTCTGTGGTTGAACTACCACCCAATCCCCACGGATGAATATGATCCATTTCCAGAAAGTTTTTCTCTCCACACTTTTTCCCCTCCGGACTTGTGTAGGAGCATTGTCCCTCATCTCTTTTGTAAACTTCTCTCTGGAGAACTTGTGGGATGTATCTGCTGCCATTCCGAACAGCAGAGTCATTCTGAGGGCGTTCAGCCCGAAGAATCTCTTTTTCGGAAGCTCTCTTGATTTTTCTTTCTGGGTCTTTTTTATCCAAAAGAAGTTCAAAAGCTTCTCGAACGAGATCTTCTAATTTGCCTTGAGGATATTTGTGCCTTAAGACTTCTTTGGCTCTCTCAATTAGCTTTGCCACTTTTTCATCTGCCACAAACTCAATCTTAACTTTTCGGGTTTCTTGAACTGGATTTACAGCAGTGCCAGAAGGAGAAAAAGACATTTCTAAGGATGTCTTTTTTCCCTTCTGGCTGACCTCTGCTGTTGCATCTTTTTTGTTCAAATCACTTTCACCGGTGAAAGTGAAATTTTGTGCAGAATTCTTCACAGGCAACCTTCGAATCACATCTTGCACCTTTTCTTTCTTAAGAGAGAGCTCAGAAAGAACTTCTTCTACTTCCCGTTTTGATTTATCTAAAATCTTATGAATGAGACTACTTCCATTCTTTTGATCTAAGTGAGGTTCAATCAAAGAAAGGGTCATAAGATTTACTTTATCTTTTTTTAAAAGTTCTAAAACTTCTGGGAACTTTTGATACACTTTAGCTCCTTGAATTCTTCGATAGGCTGCTCCTTCAGAATAATGAAATTTCTCAACACAATAGGAGAAGAGACTGGAGTATCCCTCAGCTGCATAGAGCTTTCTTCGGTCTATTTCAGCAAGATGTGCAACCACAGAAGCTGTGGCCTCTTTTTCTTCCCGAACCAAGACACAAAATTTTTCCAATAACTCTTTATCTTTTAATTTTAAAATTTCATTCATGAAATACCTCCCATTTCCGTCACCCCCGCGAAGGCGGGGGTCTAAAAAGTGATAAAACACTTTACCAAACCCACAAACTAAGTCAAATTTGATGTAGTAAATTACTTAATAATATCATATAGTTATTATATTTTTAAACGTGAAATTTTGAGATTTAACGAATGATTTTTTAGATTTTATCAAAAGCGGCGAAAAGAGGGAGATTCACTAGCCAAAAGAGATTTAATTTGTTTTTAGGGCTGGTTCAAAAAACGTATGCAAATAAGCCCTCAAAAAAGAGACTTGGGAATTAAAGCATTATTTGTTTAATTTTTCTTTACTCCTTGGTACA
>JACPSU010000102.1 GCA_016193105.1 Deltaproteobacteria bacterium
CTTCGGTCTATTTCAGCAAGATGGGCAACCACACAAGCTGTGACCTCTTTTTCTTCCCGAACTAAAACCCCAAATTTTTCCAGCAGTTCTTTGTCTTTTAAGTTTAAAAGTTCATTTCTTTTTTCCGTCATAAGACCTCCTGTAAAAGTGATGAAATACTCTATCAAACCCACAAACTAAGTCAAATTTAGTGAGATAAATTACTTAACAATATCGTATAGTTATGCTATTTTTAAACATGAAATATTGAGATTTAACGAACGATTTTTGTATTTTCACTTTGGAAAAAGAAAATGAAGAAATCGCGCTTTAAAAAGGGGCTTAGAGAGCGTGAGAGAGCAAGAAAAAACATCTGCAGAGAAAATACACCAAAAAAGAGAGAGAAAATTTTTTTTAACATATGAGCATCCATACCATGCTGGTATCGACGGTTTAGGCGCGGACTAAAGTGGGTTGTAATGGATACGTGGCGAGTGCTATCATCATAGTATGAGATTAAGAACGGTTTATTATTTCTTTAAGATATTAACTGTTTTGTTTTTTCTTTTTTCATTTTCTCAATCTAGCTCTGCCCTTACATTAGATGAAAATAAAGTCTCGGCTGGTAATTTAGATCATCTTAATCTGGCATTTAAAGAATTAGCCAAATCAGACGGATATGTTGCTGAACAGTGGGATGTTGTTATAGGGAAAAGTATTGTTAATAATCCTACTAATTTTCTAGAGGCCTATAAACAGAATAAGTCATCCGTAACAAGACTGGATGCTTTGGTAGGCAACCTCGGGGTAGAGTTCATTGATAATTTTAAGAAGCAAGCAGCAGAAATTCACAAGCGTATTAAGGCTCTCAAATCAGTTAAAAACAGAAATTTAAAATCCTATGCAATAGAATGTATCAAGCAACTTGAATATAATCTAAAAGTTGTTGAAGAGCCAATTAACTCAGATCAATAAAACACGCAGGGATTAAGCAGCTAATTTAAATTCAATACTTTCATAATCAACAACAGGAACTTTAGCTAATTTTCCTTTTACTTTCTTTTCTTCAATTTTAATGGCCCCAATTTCTTCAAAAAATAAAATAACTTTATTGAGATTAGAAGGATCTATCCCAAGCTTCATGGCCAAATCATAAACAGATTGGGGTTTAAGAGATTGAATGGCTTCCAAGATATAAATTTTACTTAAGAACTTATTAAAATCTTGGCGATTATCGAAGGCAACTTCATAGTGTGGCTCTATATTCCCTTTTTTCTGGCGAGCTTTTTTTAAAACCTTTGCAAATTGATCTAAAGCTTCGGAAGACGATTTAATGGAAATAATAAGTTTTTTCATAATTTCACCCCCATATATTGATAAACAAACTGTTTAAAATCTTGCATAAGTTTTGGTTCATTTGTGAAGTGATACTCAAATTCCTTATCCCCCATATGAACGTGATGACTTTTAGGATGATGATTGTCCATTAAAACCTTATTCTTTGATTTTCGATCATAAAGAACAAGACTATATTTTATACCATCCGGAAACTTATCAAAATCTTCAACTTCATATATTTTTTGCTCAAGCACATAGCGTTTATCGTTTAAATAATCTTTAAAGTAATACACAAGCTGTGCCTTAGCCATTCATTAAGTATAATAATACCATTAATGGTAAAAATCAACCATTATTTATCATAATTTTCAATAACACCTGTTTTTGAAATGAAACTGATGCTCACTCTTTCAACTAGGTATCTACACTTATAGACATTCGTGTCTTTTATACCTTGCCAAGATATTAGGCTTATAATTATTATTTCATAGATGCTTCATCACATTGATATATGAAGGGAGGAAAAAACTATTATGCAGTTTTCTTTGAGGATCCCGATAGAATCAAGGTTGAGCTCGCGTGGAATTCGCCTTTATAACTCTCCGAGGGAACGAAGTTTTGTTTTTACTTCTTTGAGTATAATTTTAGGGAGGGGCTTTAAGTGTTTGGCAAAACGACGATTATCAACAGAGCGACTCTGATCAATCATAATTTCACAATCAAGCTCATTGCCTGCAATATGTTGGGGTAGAGAAACCCGTAATAAATTTTCTCCTACACACTTTGTTGTGCAAGGTAAAATCCATGTTGAGGGATGATTTTGCGCATTGAGTAAATCCGTTTGTATCACAAGAACTGGGCGAAGCTTTCCTGACTCACTCCCATATCGTGGATTTAAATCGGCCAAATAGAGATGACCATGACGAATCTCCATTTACTCCAATCCTTCGTCACTCAACTCATCTAATTCAGAAAGTTCTTCTTTCAAAGATTCTCGAACTGCTTTAGAGGCAACAGCATATGCTTTTTTTAAGTATGCTCGATCGGTCTGCTCTTTCAGCAAATATAGCCCCCTGCGAATAACTGCCACCTTACTTTTCTCATCCAAAGTCTTCATTAAGCCTTTAACGAGACCAAGCTCAGTTGGAGGAAGCGTAATGCTGGATTTTTTCTTAGTATTACTTTTCATACCTTTATAATACCACTGGATGAGTGAAGCGTCAATTTTTGAAATTTCTTAATCACTTCAGCCTTTACTTCATCCATTGAAAAGGACTGATGACGAAGGGTTTGCATAGAGGTCATGACAGAGCAATCGAAACCACAGGGATTGATCATTTGAAAATAAGAGAGATCGGTGTTTACATTGAGAGCAAATCCATGATAGGTGACCCATTTTTTGACGGCGACACCTAAAGATGCGATTTTTTTGTCCTGCACCCACACGCCGGTGCAGCCTTCTTTTCGCACCCCTTGAATATCAAAATGTTCAAGAGTGCGGATTAAAACTTCTTCTAACGACCGCATGTAATCTTTAATCCCTGCTTTTTGACCCAGATAAATAATCGGATAACCGACGAGTTGGCCAGGCCCATGGTAAGTGACCTCCCCTCCTCGTTCAATTTCAAACACAGGGACTTTTGGATTTACAACATCTAAGGCTTTGCTTCTCCTCCCCTTGGTAATAACATGAGGATGCTCAACTAAGACAAGCGTATCAGGAATTTTATTTTCAATTCTCTGAGCAACAAGTTCTTTTTGAAGTTGCCAGACTTCTTCGTACTCTTTAAGACCCAGATCTATACTATTCACTATACCCTTGGATTAAGACCACGAGCTCAGCCGTTCTACGATTATGAACAGCGATAAAAGAAGTAGAGTAATTATTATAGCCGCCCAATTTTCCTTTAAGAAATACATATCGGGCATCGTCATTATCGCGCCCTAAATCAAAGAGAGTATCAATAAGTTTTCCTCTAAATTCTGTCCAAGAATCCTGATCTTGTCCAGGAATAAGATCAAAAGCAGCCTCTTCTAGATTATCTTCGAAATTATCATTTTCAAAAATATCTTCTACGCTCACTTCTTCCAAATACTCTCCCCCTCCTTTTGAATAGAGCAGTTGACGAACCACATCTCGTAAAGAGAGGCGAGGATCAGATTGAATCTTGGAGTAGCGCTCTATGGCTGCTGCATTTCCACCAATTTCGTTTTTCTCCATTTCTCGCCCTAATTTTTCAACTATCACCAACCCCGAAGAAAGCAATTTTTCAGTTTTCTCAGATGAAACAGAAAGTTCTGAACCAATGACTCCATCCCACTCATAATACGTCGCCCTTTTATTTATTTCGTTTCTTAAAAATTTAAGATCTTTTTTATTTTTAATCCGCCCTAAACCAGAACGATCTACAGAAATCCATGTCCGACGAAGCGCTTCTAAGGCTGCCACAGAAGAATCGGTGGCACATTCTGCATCACGATTCACAAGTCCCAAAAGACGACTCTCTTGTGTTCTGACAACAAGCACACATCCCTCTCCAAAATGAGGATCAAGCTCTCCAGCAACTACTTGCTCCACAAAGCAGTTTACAGAGTCAGAAGAAAAGACAGGAAAAGAAATGATTAAAAACAACAAACTAAAAATTATTTTTTTCATACTAAAAACTCCTTTCTAAAAGTTTCATCTAACATAGGACAGGCAGATGAGATGTCAATCTGAAAAAAATAATATTATGAAGATGGTCTATTGGGAATATGTATTGCCTTCCCGAGCGCCGCCTCCGCAGCTTCCATCAACGCTTCTGGGAGTGTCGGATGGGGATGGATCGTTTCTGCCAAATCTTCAAGTTTCAAATGATGCGTTACGGCGAGTGCTGCTTCTGAAATTAAATCAGACGCATGGGCTCCAACAATAAAAGCACCTAAAATTTCATGTGTCTTTTCATCTGCAATAATTTTTGTAAATCCCTCAGGTTCAGAAAGAGCCAGAGATCTTCCTAAGGCTAAGAATGGGAATTTTCCTACTTTCACTTTTTTGCCCTGAGCCTCTGCTTCTGCCTGTGTCAGCCCCACACCTGCAATTTCAGGATCTGTAAAAATCGCCCAAGAAATCGGCTTGGATTTTCTGGCTTTTTGATTTGCAATATTTTCTGCTACGCAAATGCCATCATGAGAGGCCTTATGTGCCAAAAGAGGCTGCCCCGTCATATCTCCAATCGCATAAATATGAGGATGAGACGTTTGTCCCTCGCTATTTACAGCCACAGTTTTACACCAATGGTTTCTAATCCTAAATTTTGGGTATTGGCTTTTCTTCCAATGGTCACTAAAAGCTTATCACCTTCTAAAACTTTTTCACCCGCTTGTGTTTCAACCGTTAAGCGAAGGGTCGCTGACCCAAGGGTCGCCGACCCAACTCCACCATTTTTTTCTAATTTTTTAGCTTTTGAAGAGGTTAGAATTTCAACCCCTCTTTTTTTCAGATCTCGTTCAACCACAGCCACGCATTCTTTATCGACCCCGGGCAAAAGTTGATTCATCATTTCAACCACGGTCACTTTGGTCCCTAATTTTGAAAAATAGGTTCCAAGCTCTAGACCAATCACCCCACCCCCTAAAACCAAAAGGCTTTGCGGAACAGGAGACAAGGGTCGCTGACCCAACTCTAGCGCTTCTTTAGATCCAATGACACTCTCTCCATCAAATTCAAATCCAGGAATCTGAATAGAACTAGAGCCCGTTGCTAACACAAAAGATGTTGCCTCAGCTTCTTGAATTCCGATTGCCGTTTGGACAGATACTCTTTGCGGTGTAATAAACTTAGCTTCTCCCAATAGAACTTCGACTTTATTTTGTTTGAGTAAAAATCCAATCCCTTGATTTAATTTCGAAACCAAACCTGAGCGAAAAGATTGGAGTTTATCGATATTGAAATGGAGCCCACTTGTTTCAACGCCAAACGC
The DNA here is from genome assembly GCA_016193105.1 of Deltaproteobacteria bacterium. Lineage (GTDB taxonomy): Bacteria > Bdellovibrionota > JACOXK01 > 2-02-FULL-40-11 > 2-02-FULL-40-11 > JACPST01. The sequence continues at coordinate 5,280 of JACPSU010000102.1, forward strand.
TTCAGCTTTTTTAATTTTGTCATAGAGATGGCTTGCAAAAATTAAAGCTTTCGAGGGGATACAGCCGTAGTTAAGACACTCTCCCCCCAATTTATTTTTTTCAATAATCAGGACTTTTTTGCCGAGCTGCGCTAGACGGATGGCACAGACATATCCTCCCGGGCCTGCTCCTATAATAACAGTATCAAATTTCATAAAATGACTTTAAGATCTTGAAGAACTTCTATCAGCTTATTCATAAACTCTGCAGCCACGGCCCCATCCACCACTCGGTGATCTAAAGTCAAAGAAAGATAGAGCATCTGACGAGGAACAATTTTCCCATCTTTCACCACAGGACGTTCTACAATTTTATTGATCCCCAAAATAGCCACATCTGGATAATTAATAATCGGGGTTGCAAAAACTCCCCCGATAGAACCAATACTTGTAACGGTAAAGGTCGATCCTTTTAAATCATCTGGTGTCGCTTTGTGGGCTTTCACTTTTTCAGACAAAACCACAATTTCTTTGGCCACATCAAAAAGCTTCTTTTTATCGACATCTTTAATGACGGGAACAATCAACCCATCCGATGTCGCCACGGCAACTCCAAGATTATAATATTTTTTAAGAACAACTTCTTGGGTCGTCTCATCTAAAGAAGCATTTAAATAGGGAAATGCTTTTAACGCAGGAATTAAAGCTTTCACAAAAAACGCTAAATAGGTCAACTTAACTCCTTGTTTTTCTGCGTCTGATTTCATTTTTTCTCGAAGCGCCATTAAATCTGTCACATCGACCTCTTCCACATACGTATAATGAGGAGCATAATGCTTGGACATTTGAAGGCGCTGTGCAATCGCTTTTCGAACACCCTGCAGAGGTAAACGCTCTTCAGGGCCTAGTTTTGGAATGGCCCCCGCAGGATGACTCACTGAGGATCCAGTTTTTTTGAGATCTTCTTCTGTGACTCTCCCCTCTGGGCCTGTCCCTTTTACCTTGGAAAGATCGACCCCTAAATCTTTAGCCAGTTTTCGAATAGCAGGAGTTGCTAAAACTGCTCCGCTACTAGGCTGGGGAGTGGAAGG
>JACPSU010000121.1 GCA_016193105.1 Deltaproteobacteria bacterium
CCCGCACATTCGACTTTTGGGAAAACCATGAAACACTAGAAATGGACGAACCGACCCTTTTAGGAACTTTAAAAACAAGTGTGGCTGTGAAAGAAGTTTCTTACGAAGCTCCCTGGATTGCAAAAGATCCAGCAAACCCAGAAGAAGTCAGAAAACTACAACACAAAATTGTAGACCATGTGGGTCTTCTCATTTTATCTGGCGCTGAGTTTGGCTTTGATGCCCACGCACAAAATGGCTGTGCCGCTGCCACTCCTTATTTACTCATTCTCGATACAAAGCTGCAAAAAGTCTATGGTATCGACCTGCATCATTGCACTCAATAATCCATGCTCAATGATTTAGTTAGCGTCATTATTCCAACATTTAATCATGCTCAATATATTACAAAAGCCATTGATAGCATTCTTAAACAAAATTATGAAAATATAGAAATTATTATTGTAGATGACGCATCCACAGATAATACATCTCAATTAATTCAATCACTTCCAAATCCAAGATTAAGATATATCAAACACGAAGCCAACCAAGGAATATCTCATGCACGTAACACGGGCTTATCTCATGCAAATGGAAACTTTATTGCATTTTTAGATTCAGATGACTGGTGGCTGCCTCATAAATTACACAAACAAGTCACAATTGCTGAAGAATATCCGGAGGCAGATTTTATATGCTCAAATGGCTATTTTAAAGATAAAAACCACCTCTTATTTACTACGAAAACTAAATCAGGGATTATCCCTTTTCAGAGCAACCATTGGCCCCTTAAAGGAATTTCTCCAACCCCCTCTAGCTGGTTTTTTAGAAAAAAAATTTTAGCAAAAGTAAGTTCCTTTGATACAAATCTTAAACGATGTGAAGATGGAGATTTTTTTGTTCGTGTTGCTAAACATTACAAAATTTACTTCATCAACGAACCCCTGGTATTCTGGCTCTCACCAAATGATCTTACTGCAACACTGGAACAAATCAAAACTCAAGAAATATTTTTAAATAAACACAAAGAAGATATGCGTTTAGACAGAGAATATTACTGCATATATACAAAAACCTTAGGAAAAGATTATTTAAGACTAGGATTTAAAAAAGAAGCGCGAAATTATTTATTGGAGGCATTTAAAACATCCCCATTTCAATCTGCTATCTGGAGCAAACTACTAAAAACATTTCTTTAGCTTTGAGGATGGATCGTTTGGATGTAGGAGACAATTTCTTGAAGAGAAGCTCCAGGTGTAAAGATCTTTTTCACCCCTAACTTTTTGAGCTTTGTAAAATCTTCATCAGGGACAATCCCTCCCAAAATCAGAGGAATTTTAGAAATTTTATTCTTCTTAAGTAAACCTTGAATATCTTTAATGAGCGCCAAATGGGCTCCCGATAAAATGGAAACACAAATCGCGTCGACATCTTCTTGAAGTGCAGCTGATACAATCATCTGAGGCGTTTGATGAAGCCCAGTATAAATAACTTCACACCCCGCATCTCGAAGAGCACGGGCAACCACTTTAATCCCTCGATCGTGGCCATCCAAGCCTGCTTTTGAAACCAAGAGTCTTAAGGGTCGTTGACCCGAAGGTTGTTTTGTTTTCATTTAAAATACCGACTGCTCTGTATATCCCCCAAAAACCTCTTTAAGGGAAGAAGAAATTTCTCCAATTGTTGCATACGCTCGTACCGCGTCTAAAACCAACGGAAGAAGATTTTCAGAACCTTGAGCCCCTTTTTTTAACTTTGCCAACGCTTGTTCTACAGATTTTGTATTTCTTTCTCTCTTAACCTTCTTAAGATCAGAGATCTGTTTCTTTTCAACTTTTTCATCTATGTAGAGCGTTTCGATTGGATGTTCATCTTTTTCAATATATTTATTTAGTCCCACAATTACTTTTTCTTGGCGCTCCAACTGCTGTTGATAATGATACGAGGCTCTCGCAATTTCTTTTTGTGGAAATCCTTTTTCAATCGCCGCCACAATTCCCCCCATTTTATCAATTTTTTTAATGGTTTCTAACGCTTGTTTTTCCATTTCATCGGTTAAGCTCTCCACAAAGTAAGATCCCCCTAAGGGATCAGCTGTGTTCATGACCCCTGTTTCTTCGGCAATCACTTGTTGCGTCCGAAGGGCAATCGTTGCTGCTTGTTCTGTTGGAAGCGCAAGCGTTTCATCCATGGAATTGGTATGGAGCGATTGGGTTCCCCCCAAAACTCCCGCCAAGGCTTGAATGGCTGTACGAACAATATTGTTATACGGCTGCTGCGCGGTGAGGCTACACCCTGCGGTTTGAGTATGAAATCTCAACAACCAAGATCTAGGATTTTTGGCTTTAAATCGTTCTTTCATAAATTCCGCCCACATGCGTCGGGCTGCGCGGTATTTTGCAATTTCTTCAAAAAAATCACTGTGGGCATTAAAGAAAAAAGAAAGGCGCGGAGCAAAATCATCTACATTTAAACCTGCATCAATCCCCGCTTGCACATAGCCAAGGCCATCGGCCAATGTAAAGGCAAGCTCCTGAGCTGCCGTCGATCCGGCCTCTCGAATATGATACCCAGAAATAGAAATCGTATTCCACTTGGGCAGATGTTTCGTACAATAAACCAGCATGTCTTGAATAATCCGCATCGAAGGACGAGGAGGATAGATCCATTCTTTTTGAGCGATATACTCTTTTAGAATATCATTTTGGAGCGTCCCCCCTACTTTTTTAAAGTCCACCCCTTGCTTTTCTGCGACAGCCAAATACATCGCTAAAAGCACAATGGCCGGACCATTAATCGTCATAGAAGTAGTTACGCAATCTAAAGGAATTCCTTTAAATAAAACCTCCATATCCTGCAGCGTATCA